>JAAYKS010000055.1 GCA_012522285.1 Clostridiaceae bacterium
GCACGCGCATCGCTTTTTCGAACTGGACGGCAGCGGGCTCGTCGAGGCCGATGTAGTTGTCGAGAGATTTACTCATCTTCTGTACACCGTCGAGTCCGGGGAGCAGCGGGTAGGTGATCACCTCCTGCGGCTCTTGTCCTTCGTTGCTCTGCATCGCCCGTCCGACCAGCAGATTGAAGGTTTGGTCGGTGCCGCCTACCTCGACATCCGCGCCCAGCGCCACCGAATCGTATCCCTGCGCCAGCGGATAGAGCAGTTCGTGAAGATGGATGGCGACGTTTCCGTCGAATCGCGCGCGGAAGTCATCGCGCTCCAGCATCCGGGCGACGGTGGTGGAGGAAGCAAGCCGGATCACATCGGCGAACCGAAGATCGGCCAGCCATTCCGAGTTGTAGACGATGCGGGTTTTGTCGGGATCGAGCACCTTGGTCACCTGGCGGAAATAGCTCTCGCCGCTTTTGCGCGTTTCCTCGAGCGAGAGGGCGGGACGGGTTTTGGAGCGCCCGGTCGGGTCTCCGATCATGCCGGTAAAGTCCCCGATCACAAACACGATCTCATGCCCGAGCTCCTGGAACAGCCGCAGCCGCCGCAGCACCACCGTGTGTCCCAGATGCAGGTCCGGCCGGCTGGGATCCGCCCCGAGTTTGATCAGTAATCGTTTGCCGCTTTCCAGGCGACGGACCAGTCCGTCCTCCGTGTAAATCTGTACGGCGTCGCGCAGAATGCTCTGGATCAGGTCTTGCTTGTCCATTGTGATTCTCCTTATGCTTTATTTTGGCAAGTGGACCGTGTCATCGACAGAGCCGGTACCCGTCCAGGATCCGCGCACGGCGGATGTGTCTGCGCATTTCCGAAATCCTCCTTACATAATAAAAACGACCGATCGCGTATCGCTTTCGGTCGTTGTCGATCTGGGTGGCCGCTCCGCCTGAGGCGGAGTAGGACGGCTAGAAACCCGGACGCATGGAAAACGGTGCGCAGGAACTCGCAGGACAGGTAACGTAATATCGGGCGCTGCCTGAAACGAACATGCTTCCGTTCTCCTTTCATCCATCGTTATGTTCAACTAAGGGCAGTATACCCATCGTAGCCGGGACGTGCAAGTGCCAGAAAAAGGTCCTGCCTCAGGAGGTGCTGCAGCCACCGGCGAGACGGACGACCGCTTCATCCACGGGGCGACTCCCGTCCCGGAAGGTCCAGGCGCATGGCAGTATACCGCGATGCGCAAAATCCCATTTTCTCATACAGCGGTCGACCCGCGGACGTCGCGGACAGGTCCACCCGGTCGGCGCCCCGCTGTGCCGCTTCCCGCACCGCGGCTTCCAGGAGACGGGTCGCAATCCCCCGGCGGCGGAAGGGCGGGTCCGTATATACGTTGAGCAGCGTCGCGACCCGACCTGTCGGTGAAGCAGGACTCGCGGGATGCTCGTCGAGGACACAGTACACCGAGGAGACCGCGCGTCCGTCGATCTCTGCCACCCAGGCGAAAAACCCCTCTCCCAGAGCCTTGCGAAAGTATGCCTCCAGCCGCTCCCGGAGTCCGGGCATCATCCCGTCGATTGTCGGATCGCCGAACTCCTCCCGCAAGAAATCCAGTCGCAGAGATACCAGCAAATCGATATCTACCGGGGTCGCTTGGCGGATGACCATGGCATGTCCCTCCCTGTCGCGGATATAATGAACCCATTATCATACGGATTGCGCACAGTCTGCAATGGAGGTCACGAGATGGAAGCCTTTATCGAACCGTTGAACCGCAGCGATGTCACGGCAGTCGAGCGTGCCGGCGCGCTCCTGGTGGAAGCCTTTCACCACAGCTGGCCCGACCTGGTAGCGGGGATCAAAGAGATCGAAGGGTGTCTGGAAGAAGGCAAGATCGCTCTGATCGCCAGACGCGGGGAACAAGTGGTTGGCTTTGCCGGCGCGATGCCCCAATATGGCATCACGGGCTGGGAACTACACCCGATCGTCGTTGCACGGGATGTCCGCGGCAAGGGCGTCGGCCGCGCACTGCTACGCGAAATAGAAACGCGGGTCGCCGACCGGGGCGGCATTATGCTCTACGCCGGATCGGACGACGAGTCAGACCAGACCAGTCTGTCCAACTGCGATCTGTACGACGGGTTGTGGGAACGGATTCGAGACCTTTCCAACCCGGGCGGGCATGCCGTCGGGTTTTATTTCCGCTGCGGATACCGATTGGTGGGCGTAATGCCCGACGCCAACGGGTACGGCAAGCCGGATCTCTATCTGGCCAAGCGGCTACGCCCCGCGGCAGGATACCCCGTGGATTGACTTACCCGCTGGCGCTCTCATAGCGCCGGATGGCCCGTTTGAACACAAGCCGGGTCAGCATCAGCAGCAGGAGAGGGGCCACCATGCCCCAGACTGCCATCGCGGGCGTCAGTTTGTCCATCAGGTAGAGCGCGGAGAAATTGGTGACAAGAAAGATCGGGAGCACGATCATCCCGATGTCCTGTACCGCCCGGTGATAGATCCCCATCGGCATCGAGTTGAAGTCCCAAAACGGATCTGTAAAGGTAGCGATGTCCGTGCCCGGAAACCAGAATCCGAGCAGATTGGGCAGTACAATCAGTCCGTAGGCGGCCATGCCGCCCGCGACCATGTAGCCCGCGAACCCGAACAGCCGCCACAGAGAAAACGTGGATCCGAGCCGCACGAGCGCAACCACAATGATCGCCAGACCCGCGAGGCCGTCCACCAGCATGAGGCCCAGGTCACTGCGCCGCATCGTGATCATAAATTGCAGCGAGACCGGTTTGGTAATGTACAGGTCGAGTGTGCCGTCCCGGATCAGGTGCCGGAGGGCGAACAGATTCATCATGATCAGGCCGGCATAGATTCCGGTCATCATCACAAAGGTCCCCGTAAACAGCAGCACTTCATCCGGTGTCAGCCCCATCACGGTGGTTCCCGACCGATAGATCACGAACGCGTACATCAGCTTGACGAGCAGGTATCCGATTTCCATCGCGATGCCGGTGACGAAGTTGGCACGGTATTCCATCTGGGCCGCGAGATGTCCGCGCATGAAAAAAAGCCCCACGCGGATGTGTTTTCGGATTTCCAGCACCCATTCCAGCATCACGATCAACCTCCCACCGCGACAAATTTACGCATGCCGCGCGCCCACACCACTCTGGAGATGCCGAACAGCACAAGAATCCAGAGCAGCTGCGCCGCGATGCCGACGAGGGCGTCCCGGCCTGCGATGCGCCCGGTGAGAACATCGACCGGGAAATTGATGGTGTACCGGAAGGGGAGCCAGTTGAGGAAACGTTCTGCACGTCCGAACACCGACAAGGGAAAGATGCCTCCACTCAGGAGGATAAATACGATCCGGACCGCCTCAAAGAAAAACCCGATGTCCGACAGCCAGAATCCGATCGCGCTGACCGCGTAGAACAGGACGAAGTTGATGACAAACGCGAGGATAAAGGCGGGCACAAACCACGCGACCTGGGAAGCCAGGATCGGGAGACCGGTCAGCCGTGCCACTGCGATAGCTGCCGCGAGGAGGAGCAGAGAAACCAGCCCTGTCTGGGCGGATTTCAGCCCGAGAAAGACGGACAACCGATAAGTAAAGTGGCCCACCGGGCGCACGATGTATTTGCTCAATCCGCCGGACTTGATGTCTTCGGCCACTTCGGACTCGAACCCGGTCCGCACAAGCCGGTTCAAGAGGCCTGCGATCACAGTGTAGAGCATCATCTGCTGGTAGGTGTACCCGAACATCGTCCCGCCCCCGGTGCTTCGAAAGACGGCGGTCCAGAGGAAGAGTTGAATGAAGATTTGAAAAAATGCCGACGTCAGGTGCAGCAGGAAATTCACCCGGTACTCCAGTGCCTGCTGCATGCCGAGGGCGAAGGCTCTCTGATATTTGGCGATCGAAGTCATGCGTCCGGACCGCCCTGCTGATAGAGGGTGGCGATGCCCTCTTCGATCGGGATGTCCGCCATCGTAAAATCGACGACCGGGAGTGTGTCCAGGATGGAACGGGAGACCTGCCGGACTTGGTCGCGGTCGATTTCCAGCGTCGCGGTCAATCCCTCACAGGATTTGACCTGCCCAAACCGGCTCAGCACCTCCGCCCCGACCGGGGACTCCAGTTCCAGGCGAAGTATTTTGCGAGCACTGAACAGGTCGTTGACACGTGCCAGTGCCCCATCATATACGATCACACCTCGGTTGATCAGCACTGTGCGGCGGCACAGCGCTTCGATGTCGCTCATGTAGTGACTGGTCAGGATCACCGTGGTGCCGGTCTGTTCGTTGTAGTAGCGGATGAAATCCCGGATCCTGCGTTGTGACAGGATATCCAGCCCGATCGTCGGCTCGTCCAGCAGCAACACACGGGGACGGTGTAAAAGCGAGGCGATCAGTTCCATTTTCATCCGCTCGCCCAGAGACAGCCGGCGCACCTGTACCTTGAGCAGCGAACGCACATCGAGCAGGTCCACCAACTCATCCAACGCGCGCTGGAACGGCTGTTCCTCAATTTCATAGATGCACTGATTCAGACGGAAGGATTCGATCGCGGGCAGATCTGTCCACATCTGGCTTTTCTGTCCCATCACGATCGAAAAAGACATTTTAAAGGCCTTGCGGCGCTCCCATGGGATAAAACCCAGTACGGAAGCCTCTCCTGCCGTAGGGTACAGAATGCCGGACAACATCTTGAGTGTAGTGGTCTTGCCCGCACCGTTGGGGCCCAAAAAGCCTACGATTTCGCCGGCTTCGATCCCGAAAGAGATCCCCTTAACCGCTTCGCGAACGAGCTTGTCCTGGTGCAGCAGGTTGCGGAACGAGGAACCCAACCCGGCTTCCTTTTCATAGTAGGCGAAATGTTTCGTAAGTCCCCGGATCGAAATCGCTTCCACTGGATTTCATCTCCTGTCCGACTGCTGTAGTATAGGATACGATATACTGTGGTTGGATCAATTTAGATATTTTATCACAAGTGATAATTTCGAATGGAGACGTACGCGTGACACTGACCGGCAACATTTTGCTCAACGCCTATTCGATTGCGGTATTGCTGTATATTCTGGTGTATTCCAGGCTGAACACAGGCAGAAAAGACCGGGCATACCGGTTGTTTATGTCAGCGGTTTATTTCATGTTCGCGATGCTGGTGTCCGATGTTATGGGACGCTTCGACGGTCGTCCCGGCACTTTCTATGAGCCCGTCAACCGGATCGGCAACTTCCTCGATTTCATCCTCAATCCGGTCGTCCCGTCGATTTGGATCCTCTATGTGATCAGCCAAACGGGGTATTCCAGGAAGTGGTTCAACCGTGTAAAAATCTTCCTGATCGGGATCTTTGTCGCGC
>JAAYKS010000359.1 GCA_012522285.1 Clostridiaceae bacterium
AAACAGATACATCGTGGAGGCGTCCGTGATGTATTCCCGCTCTTGCCAGATAAATGGCCACACCTTGTCCTCCGGAAAATCCGGCCGGATCAGGTTGATGGAGTTCCAGAACGTGCCGCCCGGGACATAGCTCCAGTCCGCGCGGTTGTACCCGTACGCGATGGTCGGCGAATGGGCGCCAACGCCCGAGATCATGGAGTCGAGCGAACTTCCGGGATGGCATCCCAGCATGTACTGCAGGATCGCGATCACCGGTTTTTCGTCAAATATCTCCGGCCAGCCCTGCCACAGAAACCAGTTGTGCATGCCGACCTGCTCGACGCGGGACAGCGGGGCGGAAAACGGGCTCTCTCCGAACCGGACGTCCTGGTCCGCGCGCAGCGCAAACGCCGCGGCTTCGATCGCCGCTTCAAATCCCGGATCCCGGAAGAGGGGCATCACCCGGGCCAGCGACCAGCCGGTCTGGGAGAAATGGCGGACAACATCCGCGCGCAGTCGCAACAGATCGTCGATATAGCCCTGCTTGCGGGTGGTCCGGATGAGTTCGGCCAGGCACTGGATGCGGGAAACACCTGCACGCGCATCCTCCGCTTCGATTTCGTGGTATAGCCGATAGAGGTCTTCCGCCGCCTTGAGGCACTCCGCGGAAAGGACTGGATCGTAGTCCGTGAGCGCGCGGGCCGCGGCCGCAAGTCCCGCCGCGGCGGCCAACTGCCGACCGGGGTTCTCCGCGACAAACAACAGCCGGTCGTCATACGCCGGCACGACCGTCTCCACCCGATTCTGCTCCATCGCGGGATCGTACGCCGCGGAGTAGCGGTTGGCAAACCGTTTGTACCACAGCCCGTCGATCGAGGCCAGTTTCGCGAGCCCGTCTTTGTCGTCAAAGACGACATTGTCGGTGTGGCTCCCGGGTTCACCCAAAAACGTATATTGCCGGAGCGTCGGACAGATCACGCCGTTGGCGATGTACCGGAACGCCCGGTAGCCCGCGAGCAGCCACAACACCCCGTGCTCGATCTGCTGCAGCACGTCGGGCTTGCCGTCCGGCTGGTGAATCTCCACATGGTGATGTTCCTGGTCGACCATCGTCTCGTCCAGGTCCAGCCCGAATTCCTCCCAGGCATAGACCAGCGGCAGGATCGTCCGCACCTGGGTGTCGGTGCGGACGTCAAAGTCGCCCGCGTCGTGCCAGCCTCCCTGCGCAAATCCCGGTATCCGCTCCATCGGCTGAAACGGAACCTCGTGTTGGGGACGGACGGTCTCGTATCCGTCAAAATGCGCGATGGATGGCGGCGCGAGGTGCGCGTCGTCCATATGGCAAATGTCGTGCCAGCAGCGGTACTTCTGGTTGACTCGCATGTGGCACATTTGTGTAGGCAAAAAATACTCCAGCGTCGGTTGCCAGACATGGTTGGCGTACACATCTTCGGCGACGCGGAACGCATGCGTCCGGATGTCCCCGTACCCGATCCGGTAGAATCCGGATTGCGCCACGTCGGAAAAATCGTAAATCGCATAATTGTAGCGCAGGTAGCGGCCCCACAGGACGGGTACCCCGGTGCGTACGACATTCTCGGTCCCGTCCGGATCGATCCGGGTCAGTGTGACCTCGGCCGGGGATGTGACGCGGTTGTCCAGCTCGATGTAGGCCTTTTTGCGTTCCCGCGGATGGTATCCGATCTGGGAGACATGCACCGCCGGGCGGCGCACCCACCCCGGGATGACATGGGGTGTGACCGTCCATACGATCGCGTCTTTGGTGACGCCAGTCGGCACCTCGGCATAGAGGACGAACCACCCGTTGTTGTGCTTGACCCGGCCGTCGTACAGGCACAGATCCCCGCCCGCTTCCGCGTGGATCGACAGGCGTGTGTGTTCACATTCGGGGGTCACGGTCAAGGTTCGGCCGATCGCCAGAGGAGCGGGATCGAGGTCGCCGTCCGCATTGCGCACGGTCGGGCCCTCCGGCTGGCGCGGGAACAAACCGGTGGCGATCCGGCCTTCGACGTCCGACATGGACCAGCCGCGGCCGAACAAGTGCCCCGGAAAAAGTTCGAGCACATACCCGGCCTTGCCTGTGTGCGTCTCGGGCAGTGGCTCGTCGAGATCGATCGCAATCGTGAAAGAGCTCCCCGTGCCCGCGGTGACACGCACACGGTACCCGATTTCGATCTCCGGATAGATCATCGGATTGAATCCGGTGAGGTGGCGGCTCTCGTCGGGATAACGGCAGTACATCGATATTTCGCCCCGTTCCGGATCAGAACGCCGGTTGCCCAGTTCCATGTCTACCGGAGAACAGGAAACCGAGGCCTCGTCGTCACCGAGCCGGGGGACCGGCTGCCATTGTCCGGGGGCGATGTCCAGTCGGAGCTCGCCGCAGGAGGCAACCCGGTCGTCGTGCTGGATGATTTCCACCCCGCCCTGCTTGCCGTCGGGGAACGTGTTGTTGTAGACCAGCACACTCAGTCCGGGCATGTCAAAATAGCCTTGTTCGTTGATTTTCAGTCCGTTGGTATCCATGACCCAACCTCGATTCACAGGGAGTAAGAGACGTCCGATCTCCCGGGTACGCCCCCCACACTATGCTGCTATTGGCCCGCCTTTGCAAGGCAACGACCGGGGTGCGGGCGATCCCTCACCGGAGTAAAACTCTCTCTCGTTCCGCGTGTTCGCCTACACCGGAGTCGGTGCGTCCGTTCCTTCGGCAGGGGTGCCCAGGAAACGCCGCCAGGTCAGTGCCGAGACAACCGCGAGTACCACGGTGAGCCCCGTGACGTACAGGAAACGCCCGGTCTCGGCGGCACCGCCCGGCAGGCGGGATACGCCGTCCATCACATACGCCGCGAGCAACTGGACGATGAAAAAGGTTCCCATAAACACCGAAGCCGCGAGCGCGGGGTTGGAATCCCGGTAGGTGGTGGTGATCTTGTTCGACAGCGCGGGCATGATTGTCCCGATCGCGCATCCGATTAGGAGGGATCCCACATACGCCGCGGCCACCCCCCGGACTTGACCTGTGACCAGCATGCCGACTGCCGCGATCAGGTAGCCCCAGGGCAGTACCGCGATGCCAAACCGGCGGGAGATCCGCCCGTAGAGCAGGGAAGCACCAAATGACCCTAAACTGAACAGCGAGATGCAGGTGCCCGCCGTGCTTGCGTTACCGGTTCCAGTCTCTTCGAGCAAGTAGGAGATCCCCGCGGCGTATTGAAACATGCAGGCCGCAAACACACAGTGCAACGCGGTAATGTACCCCAGGATCCGGGTCACCCGGAAGGGCTGGTGCGCCGTCGCCTCTCCCCCGATCTCCCGCTTGCCGTCGGGCAGCCAGGCCGCGGTGACTGCGATCCCGAGAAAGCCAACCAAGTACACCAGGAACGCCCGGTTCCATCCAAATGAGACCAGCCAGCCGCCGACCACCCCGTAAAACACCCCGAGGATGGAGATGCCCGCGCTCTGCAATCCGAACAGTCGCTGTGCGGCATATCCCTCGAAATAGCGCGGGATCATGCTGGTCTGGAATGGGGCGATCAGGCCCACCCCCAGACCGGTCACCGCACGCGCGGCAAGCAGTACATAAAAGTCTTTGAGGAAAAAGGACAACAAGCCAGCTGTCAATGCCATGCCGAATCCCAGCAGCACCAACCGGCGTGCACCGAACTTGTTGGCAAACATCCCCGAAAACAGCATGCCGGGGACGATGGCTATGTTGGAAACCGTGAGCAGCAAGGATACGGTGGTCTGAGACAGCTCCGGGAAAGCCCGTCCGATCTCCGCCAGGCCGGCGGAAATCGCGTTGCCGTGGAGTTGGAGCAGGCAAAGTGTAAGGATGGCGATCGAGATGCGCGTTTCGCGGGCGGGGAGCAGGCTGCGTGATGCGGTCATGAGTTCCCTTTCCTGTCCGCTTTTTCGGATGCTGCCCGGCCGGAACGGCCCGAGAGATCTCCCGAAAAGCGACATGTGCATGTACTGTGTCCCGATCCCGTCGGACCGGGCATTGTTTTATGGATTCGGCCGTGTAAGCCGTTCAAGTTCTTCCAGTGTAGCGAGTGCCTCCGCCTGGGTTTCCCGGCACATCCCCGGCTCGGGCCGCAAATCGCGGCATACCGCGGGGCGTTCCGGTCGGCCGTACAGCCGGCAGCGGAAATCGGCATCGAGCTGGCAACAAGGTACTCCCGCGGGCTTCCCGTGCGGATGCCCGGGGATCGGGGTAGAGATGGAGAGAGCGATGCAGCAAGCGCCACATCCCGGACGGCAATCCACCGGATCAGTCCGATACGACCCGCATCCCGAACGGCGCGAGTGAGAGACCTGCGAGCTTGATGCTTTGCACCGCAAAGGGGATACCGACGATCGTCACCGCAAACACCAGTGCCACCACCAGGTTGGTCAGCGCCAGTTCCCATCCGAAAAGCAGGATCCACAGGATGTTGCCCAGCACCATCGAGCAGCCCCCGGTCCCCGCGGGTTCGACATGCCGGCCAAACGGCGCGAGCTGGAATCCCGCGAGTTTGAAACACTGGATGCCGAACGGGATCCCGACGATCGTGACGCACAGCATCAACCCTGCAATCACCCACAGCATCGCGATGACAAGACCGCCCAGCAGCAGCCAGGCCAGATTGCCGAGAAAACGCAAAATCGACACGGTACGACCTCTTCTTTCGTTTATGAATCAAACTATATCACGCGCGGCGGATGTGGAAAAGCGCACCGCCGGCGAGGACATAGGGGGTCCGCCCTCCGGGGTGCGCTTTGTTGCGGGAAGAACCGCTTAAGCGGGTCTTATCGG
>JAAYKS010000056.1 GCA_012522285.1 Clostridiaceae bacterium
CGGTTGAGTGGATTCCTGGTCGAAACGACCGGAGTATGAGGTGGACTGACCCTCACAAAGAAGCCACAAAGGCGAGATCGGAATGAGACATAACAGCGGTTCAATGAGGGAACTCCAAAAGCAGAAATAATGAAAACCATAAAGGAAAGGGATGATCTGGATGAAACCACACAGAACCACAAAAACGAATCTTCTCGCCGCTGTTTTGGTGATGATTGCCTTGACTGGTACGCTCTTGTCTGGGTGTTCGGCCACAGCCGACAGTCCATTGGTCGCACCGAATCTCACGACCCCCCCCGCCGTTACACAGCCGACAGAGCCAGCGCCGACCGCTGCGCAACCGACAATCCCATCGCCGACTACTGCGCAGCCGACGGATCCGGCCCCACTCGCGGAGGAGGATTTGGTTCTTTCTCTGGAAGGATTCGGCAACGCGGGCGCTCTGGCTGATCCGCAGCTCAGTATGCTGGACATGATGACGTATGCCCTCCAGGATGAATATGCCGCACGCGCGGAATATTTCGAAATTCAGGAGATCTTTGGCGCCCGAAGCCCGTATGATAATATTCAGAGATCAGAGGAAAAACACATCGCCATGCTCAAGGATTTGTTTGCCCAATACGGGCTGACTGTCCCGGAGGATGATTCGGCAGACCACGTCGTGATTCCTGCGAACCTTCTGGAGGCGGCCGAAACCGGCGTACAGGCCGAAATCAACAACATCGCGATGTATGAGAAGTTTCTCACCTATTCTCTGCCGCAGGATGTGGCGGATGTATTCGATGCCCTGATGAGATCCTCGGTCAGCCAGCTGTCCGCTTTTGATAAACAGATCGACAGACTATCCTAATTCCAGATCTCTCTGCCCTTTTCGGACTTCCTCAAAAATGAGATGGAAATGAGATATTCGGATGTTTCAATGGAGACACAAAGAGGATGCATAGTCGATCCTCCGGACATACAGAAAGAGGTGAGTGGAATGAAGAAGAATTTCAAAATGGGAGTCGCACTACTGGCATTGCTGCTGGTGGCCGGCTTGGCCGTGACGTTGGCACCCCGTATGGTGTCCGCCCAGGAAGACGAAGCGGCACCTCCGGCGACAGTGGAAACCGACGACCAGATCTGCCCGGTGACCGGTGAAGCCAGAGTCGGAGCCGGCGCAGGCCAGGGAGCCGGAGAAGGCGCCCACCGCGGCTGGTCCGACGAGGCCGGTCAGACGCCGAACCGCTTTATGGACGGCGAATGTGCGGGCAACTGTGATCTGGACGGCGACGGAGAACCCGATGGCGACATGATCCGCCAGCGTCTCCAGGACGGATCCGGCACTGGTGGACAACAGCGCGGCCGTGCCCGCGACGGATCTTGCGGCAATACTGTAGTTCCGCAGAGCTGATCGTCCGCAACAACTCGGCACACTGTGCACAATAGAAGGGATTTGCTTCGGCAGATCCCTTCTATTGTGTTGCACTGGAGATCTTGTACGTATGACTAGAGTTCTTCTACCTTGCGCACTCCGTCCAGCCCGGCGATCATCGAGATGATGTCGCTGTGCGGGAGTTTGTGCCGGGATTCGAGGGATGCGATTACGATCAGCATCCGGTGTTCATCAGTGGTTCTGGCTTTGGAGATCTCCAGATCGCTGACCTTGATCTCCTGCTCGCGCAGCCGGTCGATGAACGCACCGTAATCGTCTGTCTGACTAAATTCGATATAGAGAGTCAGATGGCGGGAAGAAGCGACGATCCGGTCATTGAGCCGGTCAAGCAAGGTGATGGTCAGGAAAATGCAGACACAGGCGATGAGCGCTCCTTCGTAAAATCCGATCCCGATCGCCAATCCCATGCAGGCCGAGGCCCACAGCCCCGCGGCTGTGGTGA
>JAAYKS010000360.1 GCA_012522285.1 Clostridiaceae bacterium
CGCGGGGCAATCATCTGGCCGCCGGTGACGGCGTACTGGATCTGGGAAGTATGCTGACATTTGCCCGGGAACACGGGTGCAGGGTTGTGCTCGAAATCAAAACCGCGGACGCGCTCTCCCGCTCGGTGTCGTGGGTGCGCGCCTGGGCTGCAGAAAGCAGAAACAGCGTGTAAATAGCTGGGCTGTACTGTTTCCGAAGCGAAGTGTGGATCTACGGGAGAGCGGCGAGCCGGTCGGACAGCGTCCGGGTGACTCCTGTGTCCGGCATCCTCACGGAAATCCCGTCGATGGAGGAGACCGGCATCACCCCGACGACACTGTTTGTCACAAACACCTCTTGCGCATGCAACAACGCAGCATAGGAAAGCCGCTCCTGCGCGACCGGGAGGGTCTCCATCACCCAGGCGCGCAAAATGCCCGGCAACAGCCCGCAGGACGGGTCCGGTGTGACCAGCCGATCATCCATGACCGCAAAAAGATTGCCGGAGGACGTCTCGGCGATATCACCCCGTTCGTTGAGGAACAGAGCGTCGTCCGCACCCAACTGGACGGCCTCTTCCCGCGCGGTCAGGTTTTCCAGATAGTTGAGCGTTTTATGTGCGACCCACACCGCATCCGCATGTCGTCGGGTTTTGGCGGTGGCAAGCCGGAATCCCTGTCGGTACTGCGCCGCGGTGTAGGGAAGAGGCCGGGTGACCAGCAATTCGTTGTGTTCCGTCACCAGGATTTTCAAGACACAGTGTCGGAGGTTGTGGAGGTCCGCGAGCCTTGCGATCGCGGAAGGATCAACCCTGCAGGCAAGGCCCAGCCTGGAGAGTGTAGCGTTGAGGCGTGCACAGTGTCGATCGAGAAAGCGGGGTCTTATTGTGACCAGCAGCGTCTCGAATGCACCTCGGCCAAAGGCCAGTCCATCGTCAAACACGAGGTCCGTTCCGTCGCTTGGGATTCCGTTACGCAGCATGTCACACCACCTTTTCCAGCGATTTTGCTTTGTCGCAGGTTTCGTCATATTCCGCCGCCGGGTCGGAGTCCCAGGTGATGCCGCCGCCGGTCGAGTACCAGAGTCGGGAGCCTTGTCGGACCAGGGTACGGATCAAAATGGAGAATGACGCGTCTCCTTCGGGTGAAAGCCACCCCAGCACCCCGGTATAGACGCCACTGCGGACCCCCTCCAGTTCTGAGATGATCTCCATGGACCGCTTTTTGGGAGCACCGGTGATCGATCCGCCCGGGAACAGAACGAACAGCGCATCGACCGCATCCTGTCCCGGCGCGATGCGACCGGTGACCTTTGCGTCCAGGTGATAGACGGACGCATAGGGCTTCACTTGGAACAGATCGTGCACCTCGATGGAGTCCGGGCATGAAACCCGGGCCAGATCGTTCCGCTCCAGATCGACGATCATCAGAAGTTCGGCACGGTCTTTGGCACTTTCCAGCAGCTCCCGCCGCAAGGCCTCGTCCTCGCTTTGTGTTGTCCCCCGCGGACGCGTGCCTTTGATCGGAACGGTCGAGGCGGCTGTGCCACAAACCCGGAGGAAACATTCCATCGAGGCGGAGAGGATCGCAAACGGCTTTGTTGCACCGACCGATTCCGCGACTTCGAAAAACGCGCCGTAGGGGACCGGGCTGCATGCGCGCAGCTGCAGGTAATTGTCCCAGACAGGACGTGTGGCCTCTGCGGTCAATCTCCGGGAGAGATTGACAATGTAGACGTCTCCCGCGGCGATATAGGAACGGACGCGTTCGACAGCGTCCATATAGTCCTCACGGGACACATTGGACACAAGGAGATCGCCGGAACCAAGCTCCGAGTGGGTACCCGATGGAGGAGTCGGCAACGTTTCATCGGGGCGTTCGGGTCGTGTGAGTGCTGCCCGGAGCTCCGAAAGAGATTCGCTTGATGGACGCAAACGACCGCCTGTAACGATTGTTGTCTCGCCCGAGCGGTGGTCAAATACCACCAGCTCGTCGAATGATTGGAACCAGGCATCCGGTAAACTGGGGTCGTCCGGCAGCATCGGTGGGGCAGGCACGCTAAGCAGCGGCAGGGACAAATCGTAGGACAGAAACCCAAACAGATGGTCCGGACCGAATCCCGCCGCGGAGCCGGCTTGTCCGACTGACAGGAGAGATCGCATCAACGCGAGCAGATCTCGCGCGTCGGCAATCCCGTCCAGGCAAGTGACCTCTCCCTTTTTCCACAGCGTTCTCCAGGGACGGCGACCGATCACGGAAAACACCGGACCGTCCGTGTCGTCCGATGCCGCACCCGATGCCTCTTCCGGGGGAAGCTGTGTATCCAGAAAGACAAATCCCCCTCCCGCGTCCCTGCGCAGCCGTCCGGCCGCAACCACCGGTGTGACCAGGACCCCGTCTATTCGCTCGACCGCGCTCATGCCACACCTCCCGATCGGCGCGGCATCTCGCATCGCCGCGTGAAATTGCGCAGCAAAGCGAGCCCGTGCTCTGTGAGGTGAGCTTCCGGATGAAATTGCACCCCTTCGACAGAGAAAGTCCGGTGGCGCAACCCCATGATCAACCCGTCTTCGGACCAGGCGGAGGGTTCGAGGCAATCCGGAAAGTCGTGTTCTGCAACAACCAGCGAATGATACCGGGTTACTCGGAACCGGTCCGGAAGCCCTGCAAACAACCCCCGACCGTCGTGCCGGACTTCCGAAAGCATGCCGTGCCTCGGGCGGGGTGCCCGTATTACTCGCGCACCGAACGCCCGTGCGATCACCTGGTGGCCGAGACACACCCCCAGGATTGGCAAGCGCCCCGCGAAGCGATGAACCATCCGGGTCGCTACGGTTGCATCTTCCGGGCGTTTCGGACCGGGGGACAACACGATGCCACAATAAGGTTTTATATCGATCCGGAGCGGGTCCACGCGTTCGTGGGAGACGACCTCGACTTCCTGTCCGAGCAGGCGCAGCAACCGGGCCAGACTGTATGTAAAGGAATCGTCGTGATCGATCACCAACAGCATGTGTGCCCTCCCA
>JAAYKS010000361.1 GCA_012522285.1 Clostridiaceae bacterium
GAGCGCGAAAAAGGAAGCGATCGACACCCTGCTGGAAATGGCCGACTACAAGCAAGCACCGGGCCGGTGTCGTTTTTTGGTCGCCTGCGGGTGTATGGCACAGCGGTATCCCAAGGAAATCCGCGAGCTGTTGCCGGAAGTGGACGCGGTACTCGGCACGGCACATTATGTGGATATCGCGGAGTCGCTCCAGACGTTGTTTGGGGGAGAGGCCGACGGCATCCGTTGTTCCGCCCCCGGCAGCCTTGCCCATCTGCGAAAGGATCGGCTGGTTTCCACCTGCGGATATGCCTATCTGAAAATCGCGGAGGGATGCGCCAACCACTGTGCGTATTGTGCGATCCCCGGCATGCGCGGCTCGTTTGTGTCCCGTCCGCCCGAGGATATTTTGGAAGAGGCCGCTTTGCTGGCGGAACAGAACTTCCAGGAGATCATCCTCGTCGCACAAGACACCACCCGGTATGGGACCGACCTGCAGGGAACGGGTTCTCCGGTCACGCTGGCCGGCCTGCTGCGCGATTTTGAAAAAATCCCCGGGATCCGGCGGATCCGCTTGATGTACTGTTATCTGGACGGATTGACCGATGAACTGGTCGACACCATGGCCGCTTCGGACAAGATCGCCCGCTATCTGGACATCCCGATCCAGCACTTGTCCGACCGGATCCTCCAGAGGATGAACCGGCGCGACACGTCGGACGAGATCCGCGCCAAAATCAAACTGCTGCGCACGCGCATTCCCGGCATTCTGCTTCGTACCACTGTGATGGTCGGATTTCCAGGAGAGGTGGACGAGGATTTCCAGCTCCTGATGAAAGGGCTGCGTGAGATCCGGTTTGATCGACTGGGTTGTTTCGTCTTTTCCCCGGAAGAGGGCACACCTGCCGTCCACATGCGTCCGAAAGTCCGCAAAGACGTGGCGGAGCGCCGCATGGCGCGCGTCATGGAACTGCAGCGCGGGATCACTTTCCAGTCCAACCAGGCGCGGGTGGGGTCGTTGGTGACGGTTTTGCTTGATTCTATCTCGGAGGATGGGGTATTCTACTCTGGACGCAGTGAAGGAGAAGCACCGGAAATCGATCCGTCGATCCTGGTGGCGGTCTCCTCGGACGATCCGGGGATCGGCAACATGGTGCCGGTCCGTATCGTGGCGGCCACGGAGTACGAGATGACGGGAGTGACAGTGTAATTGAATCTGCCCAACCGACTCACGCTGGCGAGAATCGCCGCCATCCCCCTGATCCTTTTATTTATGCTGCCCATGCCGTTCGCAGCCGTTTTTTTCCGCCCCTGGAATTTGTTCATCGACCGGTACGGGATGGCAATCGCGCTGTTGCTCTTCGTTGCGGCTTCGATCACCGATTATCTGGATGGAAAAATCGCACGCAAAATGGGCATCGTGACCAACATCGGCAAGCTGATGGATCCGATTGCGGACAAGCTGCTGGTGGTCTCGGTTCTGATCGCACTGACCCAGCTGGGGCGCGTCCACGCGGCTGTAGTGGTTCTGATCCTGGCACGCGAGTTTCTCGTCACGGGACTGCGGGTGCTGGCGATCGAAAAGGGAACGGTACTGGCCGCCGATGTGACGGGCAAAATCAAAACCGTGACCCAGATGACCGCGATCATCCTGCTCCTGCTCCACTTATTCCTGGTCGGGATCACGCCACTCCTCTCTGAGGTGTCCTTTTGGGGGACGGTCGTTCAGGTGGTGGGCATCACGGCGGATGTCGCCGTAGCGGCGTGCGTCATCGCCACCGTTTATTCCGGGATCCACTATTTCCGGGCTGGCGTTCCGTTTTTGCGCGGCTGAGGCACTTATTGCGCTCCGCGTATTGACAAGCGTATCATCTTCCTATAAACAAGTACTATGTCACTAACAGGAGGTAAAACAATGTCTCAGGATTCTATTTTTGAAAGTGTTAAAAACATCCTGGTCGAGC
>JAAYKS010000362.1 GCA_012522285.1 Clostridiaceae bacterium
CATGAGAATTCGCGTTTTTTTGCTTGACAATAGTACTATATAGGACTATCCTCTCAAGTACGGAGGTACACACAGCCATGGAAAAAACCGACGGCGGATTCCTGATCTCACAGATCAAGCAGCTCCAGGCCCGGGCGTTTGAAAAAATGCTCCGGGACAGCGGTGTCGACGCCTTCAACGGGGCGCAGGGCCGGATTCTGTACGTGTTGTGGGAGCGGGGGCGGCTGACGATTTCGGACATCGGACGACTGACCTCGCTGGCCAAAACCACACTCACCGGTATGCTCGACCGGATGGAAGCCTCAGGTCTTGTGGTCCGCACCCCGGACCCTAAGAACCGCAGGCAGATCCACATCGAGCTCACCGAACAGGCACGGGGGTATCGCGAAGCGTACGACCGGCTGTCCCGTGAGATGGGCGAACGGTTCTACCAGGGGTTTTCGGACGGGGAGATCGAGGGGTTCGAGCACCAGCTGCGGCGCATTCTCCGCAATCTGGAAAGTGACTAGAGGAGGGCATGAAAATGAGCCAACCCGACAAACAAGAACTGATCCGCCTGGTGGAAGGCTGCCGCGACGCGGTGGTCTGTTCGGTGGACAAAGAAGGGTTTCCAAACGCCAAGGCGATGTTCCGGCGCGCGAACGAGGGGCTGAAGACCTTCTGGTTTTCCTCCAACAATTCCGCCATTCGGACCGCTCGGTGGCTGGAGAACCCCAAAGCCTGTCTCTACTTTGTCAACCCCAACACCATCCGCGGACTCATGCTTACCGGGACGATGGAAGTCATGACCGACGACGAAACCCGGCGCCGGTACTGGAACGAGGGGGATGAAAAATACTATCCGCTCGGCCCGACCGACCCCGACTACTGTATGCTGCGGTTCACGGCGCAGGCCGGCAACTACTATTACGGGATGGGCAAATGTGTGTTCACCCTGGACGAGCTGGAGGGCTGATCCGATGCCGCGGCTGCGAGTGGATGATTGCAACCTCTTTTACGAGGACATCGGCTGGGGCGACCCGGTGCTTTTCCTGCACAGCGCGTACAGCCGGGGGATCATCGCGTTCAGCGGTCAGATTCAGCCTTTTTTGCTTCACGATCGCTGCCTGATCCAGGATCTGCGCGGGCACGGCCGGACGACGGCCGAAAGCCCGGACTGGGACACCCCGCGGATCGCGGCGGATATGGCGGGCTTTCTCGATGGACTCGGGGTCTCCCGTGTACACGTGGTCGGGTATAGCCTGGGCGCCGGGGTCGGGTTGCACCTCGCGGCCACCCATCCGGAGCGGGTGCGGTCGCTGATCCTGATCGGGACCGGCGGGGTGGCCGACCCGGAAGGCGCGGACGACTACGAGCCGGAGGCGCTGGTAGCAAGCGGGCAGACCGGGTTTATCGAGCGGATCCGGTCACTGCACGCGGAGGCACACGGCGGGGACTGGGCGCATCACCTGCGACAGAGCGCGCGGGACTGGCGGCGCTACCCCTCGCTCACCGACGCGGAGGCCGCGCGGATCGCGATGCCGATGCTCTTGCTCGGGGGCGAACGCGACCCCTATGCCTCGCCGGACAAACTTCGCGCGATGCAGACGCGATACCCCCAGGCGGAGGTTTGGGTCGTGCCGGGGGCCGGGCACGGGCCGCATTTCCCGACCGAGCAGTGCCGGGAGGTCAACGAACGGATGCTGTCCTTTCTGCAGACCCAGGGATAGCCCGGTAGGAAGATATTGCTGCAACGCAAAGGGCGGAATCTCGCGGTTCCGCCCTCTATTTGCGCAAAACAGCCCGGATTTCGTCAGAGTTTCTTGATCCGTTCTTCCGTTTGTCGCTCACCTCTCTACAATGGTTTCTAATAGGAGAAACCACCCGGGCGATTTTCGGGAGAAACGGGAGCGACACAAAAAGCCCACAAAAGACCCGTTTCTCGTATATATCCGATTGAGCCGCCCGGCATACGCACTTACAATGACTGCCAAGGAGGTCATTGCCATGCGTTTACTCTATATCTTCTGGAACCTCTTCTGGTGGAACCGGCATGTCGGCACCGCGCGCAAGCACGACATGCGCATGCAAAGGCTGGATCCGAACTGGAAGGGACTGTTGGGCGGCTAGGGTGATTCTTTTACATGAGTTGGAAACCACGAGTGCACTGTGCGATCATCTGTCATTACCTTTC
>JAAYKS010000363.1 GCA_012522285.1 Clostridiaceae bacterium
AGCCGGTCGCCATCCGGTATTCGACCGGATCCGCGTTGCGTGGGCTGCTGGTTACTGCGTGGTTGCGCGCACGCCGGTAGATCGCTTGTTCCTCTTCGGACAGCATCGGTTGAATCGCGTGCGCTGCCCGGGCCTGCGCACAGGCCCGCACCATTTTAATCGCTCCGGCATGCATGGCACCGGATGGCTTTTTCAGATCTCCCGCCACATACATCCTCGCAGCCAGTTCAAACACCGCGTCGCCGATGTAGGCCAATACGCCCGCCGGGATCTCCCGCGGATCGGTGCCGTCCGGAATCCGATTCACACCCGGGACACTTTCGGCCCTTGCTGCGTGTCTTCGATCACAAATCCCTGTTCCTTCACTTGATCGCGCAACCTGTCGGCGAGCGCAAAGTCGCGCGCTTTTTTGGCAGCGGTACGTTCCTCGACCATCCGGGTGATTTCCGTCGGGATCTCTTCCCGGTCAGGTGTGAGATCGATGCCGAGCACCTCACACAATTCCTGGATCCGGTCAGCGGCCCCGCGCAGAGCTTCGGATGAAACCGCGTCGTCCGCCGCGGCCGCCGTATTGGCCGCACGGACCAGATCAAACACCGCCGCAAGTGCGTCCGCGGAATTCAAATCGTCCTCGAGCGCCTCCACAAAGCGGTCGCGTGCCACCTTGCCCGCTTCCGCCAGTTGTAGCGCACCCGGGCTGTCCGTATCACGGGATGTCCCGCCCGCCGCAGTCACAAAAGCGAGGTTGTCCACACAGTTCCGGATGCGTTGCAATCCGTTCTGGGCGGCGACCATCATATCATAGTTATAGTTGATTGGCATACGGTAATGCGCGGACAACAGAAAAAATCGGATGACCGGATAGGGAAAGCGCTTCGCGACATCCCGCACGGTGAAAAAGTTTCCAAGTGACTTGGACATTTTTTCGTCGTCGACCGTGATGAATCCATTGTGCACCCAGTAGCGGACAAAAGGCTTGCCCGTGGCACACTCACTCTGTGCGATTTCGTTTTCATGGTGCGGAAACACCAGATCCTGTCCGCCGCAGTGGATGTCGATCGTGTCTCCCAACGTCTTATGGATCATGGCGGAGCACTCGATGTGCCAGCCCGGGCGCCCATCTCCCCAGGGGCTGGGCCAGGAAGGTTCGCCTTCCTTTTTCTTTTTCCAGACCGCAAAATCCATCGGATTGCGTTTTTCCTCACCCAGGTCTCCCCGTTCGCTCGCACCTGTCTTGAGATCCTCGAGGTTGTGGTGGGACAGTTTGCCGTAATCCGGATCCTTCGCAACATCAAAATACACGCCATCCGAAGTCTCATACGCGTATCCGCGCTCGACCAGGGTGGCGATCAAGGCCACGATTTCGTCGATGGTTTCGGTCGCGCGGGGCTGGACCGTCGGCCGCCGGACATTGAGCCCGTCCGCGTCGACGTAATACTCCGCGATGTTTCGTTCCGCCAGTTCTGCTACCGTGATTCCCTCGTCGCGGGCACGCTGGATCATCCGATCGTCGATGTCGGTGAAATTCTGTACAAAATCGACCTGATACCCGCGGTACTCCAGGAAGCGACGCAGTGTGTCAAAGGTCACAAATGCGCGTGCGTTCCCGATGTGGAACAGGTTGTAAACCGTAGGACCACATGCGTAGATCCGGACGCGGCCCGGCTCCAGGGGAACAAATTCTTCTTTTTCGCGCGCCAATGTATTGAACAGTCTCATGCCTTCCGCCTTTCAAAAGACCGCACTGCGGCCCGTTCTCATTTAGGGTAGGGAATCAGGACGGGTCGATATCACAACCCGTTATCTTGCGCTCCAGTGTCTCCAACTCGATTCCGGCTTCCTCACACAACGCTCGCATCTCATTCTCGAGCCGGTAAACCCGCCGCAGTACCTGACAGATTTCTTGTTCGACGGGATCGGGCATGTGGTCATGGTCGAGTTCCTTCGCGTGATCGACCTTCGCGCCCGCCGCCCGAATGACCTTGCCGGGGACGCCCACCACTGTGGAATCGTCCGGCACGTCTGTCAACAGTACCGCATTTGCTCCAATCAGGGAGTTGTTCCCGACGCGGATCGCCCCCAGTATCTTGGCTCCGGCGCCTACCAGCACCCCGTTGCCCAGGGTCGGGTGGCGCTTGTGGCCTTTTTCCTTGCCGGTGCCGCCGAGCGTCACGTTGTGGTAGATCGTACAGTCGTCGCCGACGACGGCCGTCTCTCCGATCACGACACCCGCCCCGTGGTCGATGAACAGACCCTTGCCAATCGTAGCACCGGGATGGATTTCAATGCCGGTAAAAAAGCGGTTGAGCTGTGAAACCAGGCGGGCTGGAAAACAGAGTTTCATCCGGAAAAAAGCGTGTGCTAACCGGTGCCCGACCAGCGCATGGAATCCGGGGTAGAGAAAAACCACCTGCAGGGTTCCTTTTGCCGCCGGATCCCTGCGGGCGATCGACCTTGCGTCTGCAAGCAGTCCCATATCGAAAACGTGTTCCTCTCGTGGCGCCTGTCGCCCCTCTGGCCGTCCGAACCAGACGGAGAGAACGAACGGCCCGTTCAAAAGATAAATATAGCCGGAAAGCGCACCTGCTTTTTGACACCCAGCATATGGCTAGGTGGGTGTCCTGCAGCGGTCTTGGGTCCACCTTGGCGGATTTGCGTCCGAAGGCCCGACCGTATTCCGCATTAACGCCGGACTCCCGTTTTTGTCATGAAGGTTCAAAAACACAGGCAACGACAATTCCGGTATCCATAGTATACGGGTTTTGTCCTATGGGGGCAACCGCGCGTTGCCGCAGATCGCTTTACGTACTGGGCTTCCCTTCTACAGATGGCGTCAGCAGGCTGGATGCCATTGCCCGAAACTGGGTTCCATGGCGCTTAAGCGCATAGACCAACAGCCGGCGGTTGGCAAAATCCAGTGTCCCGATCAGCTGGTTGATTTGATCGAGCGCGCTGCCGGCAGACGGAATTTCCGAAAAAGAGAGCCGGATCGTCCCGTCGGGACGGAACGCGCAGCGGATGATCCGCGTGTCGGGGGTCTCGATGAACGCCACCCGCACCATCAGCACCCGATGGTCGCGGTGGTCGACACTCCACCGCCCGGTGGTTCCGACCTGCAGGAGTTGTCCGCCGATCGAAACGGTGCCATAGCGGGGATGGCCGTCCAGGCCGATCGGCAGGGTGTTGAGATCGTTCCCCTCGGAAAGGACCAGCCGGCATTCGTCCGCATCCGGATCGTCGAACAGAAACACCGCCGTGTCGATGCCGCGGGAGAAATTGGCATACACCGTCTGAATGACGGAAGGCAGCAACCCAGCGCGGTTGCGGTCCATCCGGTACATGCGGTTGTGGAATGACGCCTCTTCGAGCGGACGCGGGCTTAGATCGGAGGGATGGAGCGCGTGGGAAGCCTCCATCGCACGCAATACGGACAGTGCCTTTGGATCTTCCGGCAGAGAACCTGTCTGCACCATCGTGTCCGGGGCATCCAGATGTTTCCACAATATGCGTTCTGCCGGACTGTCGGGAAAAGACTGCCCGTTCGCGGAAGTCATCGCGATCACCAGGTCAAGGTCGGGCGCAACGATTACATATTGGCCAAACGCGCCGTTGAACTCGTACGCGCCTGGTCGGGCACACCTCCAAATTTGGTATCCGTAACCGTAGCCCGGATCGTTCCGGTCCCTTTTTGCATACGCCCAGGGGGTCACCGCCTCCCGGATCCAAGCCTCCGGCAATACACGCGTTTGTTCTTCGCCGTCCCCCCAGACCCCGTTTTGCAGATACAACTGACCGATCCGGGCCATGGACTCCGTGGTGAGTGAAAGCCCCCAGCCGCCTTTTTCAATCCCTTTCGGGCAGAGATCCCAATGCGCGCTCGATATGCCGATCGGCCGAAACACGCGGTCGGCAAGAAACGCCAGAAGACCGCGCCCGGTCCGCCGCCGCAGCGCAGCCGACAGCAGGTAGGTGTTCATGCTGTTGTATCGGAATTCCGTGCCCGGGTCGAACAGCAGCGGGCTGGTGAAAAAAGTCTGTACCCAATCCTCGTTGAACAGCGACAGGGCTTCGTTGAAAGAGGTGCCCGAGGTCATGGTCAGCAGATGGCGCAAGGTAATGCCAAGGACCCGGCGATCGTACTTTTCCCGCTCGTCGGAAGGGCGGAACCCGAGGATCGCGGCCGCGGTCTCGTCCAGGTCCAGCACGCCGTCGCTCACAGCCAGCCCGACCGCGGTCGAGACCAGACTCTTGCTGAGCGAATAAAGCGTCTGGGGCACATCCGGGCGATAGGGAGACCAGTGGCTCTCCGCGACGACGCGGCCATGCCGGAGCATCAGGAAACTGTGAGGTTCGAGTTCCAGCGCCCGGTCAAGATCCCGGTAGAGCGCGGCGATGGCTCCGGAGCGGATCCCCTGGGACTCCGGCGTGGCGCGCAAAAGAGGCGGGGCCTCCTGATCCGGCGTGTAGTGTGCACATTGTCCCGGGCGGTACCGATAGGCGGCGATCCCCTCGGTGTCGCCTGAGACCAGCCGGGTCGCGACTGCCATCCAATCCATGGCGTTCTCCCTCAGTGGTAAGCGGGGATCCAGTCCCGGTGTGCTTCGAACAGGTCGTCGCACAGCGAGCGGATCTGGTCTGCCGTCAGTTCCGCCGACAGCCGCGGGTCCAGCATGGCGGCGATGTAGACGTCTTCCCGGCGATGGGATCGGACAGCCTCGAGCGTCAGCAAATGGACGTTGACCGCCAGCCGGTTGAGCGCGGCGCCGACCTCCGGCAGAGCGCCCACATGGCAGGGATGAATCCCGGCCCGGTCCACGAGGCAGGGAACTTCGACGCAGGCATCGGACGGAAGATTGCTGATCAAACCGGTGTTGAGGACGTTGCCGTGTACCCGGTAAGGGCGGTCGGTCATCATGGCGGAAATGATATAAGAGGCGAACTCATGGGTCCGCTCGTGCGATAAAGCCCGGTTCTCGACCAGTTCTTTGCGCATCGCTTCCCATCCCTCGATCTGCTTGATGCAGCGCCGGGGGTACTCGTCCAGCGGTATCCGGAACTGGTCGATCAGTTCGGGATGTGCTTGTTTGATGTAATAGGGGTGGTATTCCGCCTGGTGTTCACTGGACTCAGTCACGTAGTATCCGAAACGCAGCATCATGTCCAGCCGCGCACGGTCGAGGTCGCACGGATAGTCTGCCTGACCGGCAAAAAACGCCGCGGCGCGTTTTTTGATCTCCGGATAAAGATCCTTCCCCTCCCTGTCTTCGATCCGCAGGAGCCATGCCATATGGTTGATGCCCGCAATCTCCCAGCGGCACCCCGGGATCGCCTATTCCAGATCGAGTTCACGGAGCAGCGTCCGGGCACAGGTCTGGACACTGTGGCACAGCCCGACCGTCTTGACGCCGGTGAAGCGTTGCAGGTATCCCGAAAGCATGGACATGGGGTTGGTGTAATTGATAAACCAGGCGTCGGGGCATACCGACTGGATGTCCTCCGCGAACGCTTCGAGCACAGGGACGGTGCGCAACGTCCGGAAGATCCCCCCGATCGAGGTGGTGTCTCCGATCGTTTGACGGAATCCGTACTTTTTGGGAATCTCGAAGTCGGTCACCGTACAGGGTTCATATCCGCCCACCTGGATCGCATTGACGACAAAATCCGCCCCGCGCAGTGCTTCCCTGCGGTCGACCGTGGAGGTCAGGCGGATGTCTCTGCCCGCGTTGCGGGCAATGTTTTCGATCAGGAGCCTGGAGTCCTGCAGTCGGACGGGGTCGATGTCGTGCAACGCGATATCGAGGTCCTCGATCTCGGGTGTCAGGATACAGTCTCCCAGGACATTTTTGGCAAATATCGTGCTACCCGCACCCATGAAAGCAATTCGTGGCATAAAAAATCCTCTCCTCCTCTGCTCCGCAATGCGAAGCGGCCGCATGTTCCCATTTTACGTTTCCCGGACGGGGGTTTCAATCCGCCCCGCAGACGGACGCCCACTGGCCACCACAAGACCTTCCAGCGATTTTGGATGAAATCGCGCAACGGCCTCTGCGCATGCCGCGAGTGTCGCTCCGGTCGTCAGGACATCGTCCAATAGCAAAACCGACCGGCCACGGAAAGCCAGTGGATCTGCGACACGGATCGCCCCGCGCAGGTTGGCATCCCGCTCCGCACGGGTGCGGACGTCGGATTGCCGCCGGGTCGCGCGCACCCGCACCAGCGCGTCCGAACGATCGGGAACCCGGAGCAGGCGGGCCACCTCCGTAGCGATCAGGCTGGCCTGGTTGAACCCCCGTTCCCGCTGCCGGGCGGGATGAAGCGGCACCGCGGCCACCACCTCCGGCGGTGCGGCGAATATTCCGTTTCCCAGGGTGGACGCCCGAGCCGTCAAAGCGCCTAGCATGGGTGCCAGTGATGCGTCTCTCCCAAACTTGAGCCGCAACAGCACCTCGCGCACGGGAGACTCGTAATACAGTGCGGCCAGCACTCGCAGAGGAGGCGCGTCCTGTGCGGCATGAGCCGGAGGGAGACATGTCAGTACGCGGTCGGGCCCTCGCCGGTGCGGAAGTGTCGCCAGACATGGTGAACAGCACCCGCCCAGTCCGGGGACCAACCGGTCGGTGCGGCCGCAAAAAACACATCGTTCTGGATAAAGAATGTCCAAGATCCCGTCGGCGTGTCGGACGCGCCGTCCGAATCGTCCGCTCTCAGACCCCAAAGCCGGGAAGAGACTGTTCGCAGAAGACACGCGCCTGGCGCAAATAGGGCTCCAGCGCGGTGTGGCGTTCGCTCCGCTGATTGTTTGCGATTGTCCTGGCAAG
>JAAYKS010000364.1 GCA_012522285.1 Clostridiaceae bacterium
AAGGCGGGCACGGGGACTCATGGCAGATCCTTTCCGATCATCACAAACAAAATATCCAGCGACGGGAAGTCTGCGTGAGGTTTGAGCACCGCAGAGCGTTCCAGGGAGGATGCCTCCTCGTCGACCGACACGATCGTACCGATGGGAATACCGGCCGGGAACACCCCACCCAGACCGCTGGTCACCAGGTTGTCGCCCACACGCACGGAAGCGCCGGACGGAATACGGTCGATTCTGCACAACCCCTCCCCGATCAAGGAAACATCCCCGCGCACGCGGACAATCGCTCCTTCGGTGCGAACAATCCGCCCCGAAACGGCAAACCCTTCCGCGGTCAGCAACAGCGTCTTGCCGGATACCTGATCGGACGAGAGCACTCTCCCCACCAGATTGGACTGTGCGTCCAACACCGGATAACTCTGTGTTTCGGTCACCTTGACGCCGTCGCGGATCCCGACATCTATTTTCAGGACATCGAACAGCACACCCAGATCTTCGGTCAGGATCCGGCCGGCGATCACATCAAAATCCGCGAAATCTTCCTTGATCCGAAAGGCGGATTTGAGTTCCTCGTACCGCCGACCGTTTTCCGTCAACGCGTTGACCTGTCGCCTCAATTCCGCGTTCTCGTCCTTCAGCTTCTCGTTTTCATTCTGGATTTCCCGCGCTTCGCTCACACTGCGCCGAAAGGCAGCCACATCGGACCAGACGCCGGAAACCGCCTTGTACACCGGGTCCAGCAGGAAGGAGATCGGAGAGGAAATCCGGTGAAGCGGGCTGCCCGGAATCGAAGATAGGATCATCAAAGACATAAGCGCCAGAACGATCAAAACAACCAGTACGATTCGATTGGTTTTGCGTTTTTTATCGCCAGCCATATCCGGTTCCCCTTTCCTCCCGCAGGCCGGCATGTGTCGGCTTGAGAATAAGTTGATCATACTGGAAGTGTTCCGGTGATTCAATCACGCCGGAACTTACATCAGGCCGCGTTTGCGCAGGCTGCCCTGCCCGCCGGACGCGATCACCAGGTGGTCAAGCACACGGATGCCGAGCATATCGCCCGCCTGTACCATACGGCGCGTGCTGTCCGTGTCCTCCTTGCTGGGTTCGGGATCCCCGCTGGGGTGATTGTGAGCCAGGATCACCCCGGAGGCATTGGTCTTGATGACCTCCCGAAACAGGTCTCGCGGGCTGACATCAGCCGCAAACAATCCGCCTTCGGACACCCGGATCGTCCGGATCAGGCGATTGCGGACATCAAGGCACACGACCCGCAATTCCTCCCGCGGGAGATGGGACATCTCGCCGGCCAGCAATCCGGCGACATCTTCCGGACTTCCGATCCGGACTCTGTCGGTCGCATCGGACCGCATCCCCGCCCTGCGGCCGAGTTCCGCGGCCGCCAGCAACTGCATGGCTTTGACCCGCCCGATCCCGGGGATCAAAGTCAGTTCTTCCCGCGCGGCACCATAGAGAAACGAAATCCCCTGGCCGGATGTGTCGAGTTCGAGAACGCGTTGTGCCAAGTCCAGCGAATTCTCTCCGGTGCGGCCGCTCCGGATCAGGATTGAAAGCAGTTCAACATCGGACAAAGCGGCTGCGCCGGCATGTTCCATCCGTTCATACGGGCGTTGGGTCTTGGGGATGTCCTTGATCCTTCTCTTCCGGTCTTCCATCCGGTCCTCCCATCGTCTTTTCCTGCTTCCAGGGAAGATGATTGGAGATCATAAAATGTGAACCTGGATCCTGTTCGAAGTGTTCCATCATATCCATCATTCTGCGGATCGGAAGGCCTACGACATTCTGGTAGCAACCCCGGATGCGGGAGACGAGAACCGCACCGAGTTCTTGAATTCCGTAGGCACCCGCCTTATCCAGCGGCTCCCCCGTAGAGATGTACCAATCGATCAGCCGCTCATCCAGACGGGCAAACCACACGTCGGTCGATTCGACTTCGGTCCTGATGCGACCGGACCGGATCAGCGCCATGGAGACCGCCGTCAGGACACGATGCCGGCGGCCGGAGAGAGTGCGTAACATTTTCGCGGCGTCCGCTGCATCTACGGGTTTTCCCAACCGCGCACGTCCGCAGACGACCAAGGTGTCCGCCGTGACCACAAACCCATCCAGACCAGGATGCTCACGGAGAAAGGCGCGACACTTCTCTTCGGAAACACGTGCCACATAGTCCTCATGTGAGCCGGTTGCGGATACCGCAGACTCGTCAAACGGGTTGTCCGCTACAACAAAGCCGTCCGCACCGAACAACCGGGCAAAAATCTCCTTGCGCCGCGGGGACCCGGACGCCAGGATCAACTCTGCCGTCCAAGATCTAGAATTCTGCATAGCCGGTGGTCCTGGGGTACGGGAGCACATCGCGGATGTTGGACACCCCGGTCAGATACATGATCATCCGCTCAAATCCCAATCCGAAACCAGCATGCCGGGTGCTGCCGTAGCGGCGCAGATCCAGGTACCACCAGTAATCTTCCGGACGCATCCCCATCTCCAGGATGCGGGCCTCCAATCTGGACAGGCGTTCTTCGCGCTGACTCCCCCCAATGATTTCGCCGATCCCTGGCACCAGGCAATCCATGGCCGCCACGGTCTTGCCGTCTTCGTTGAGGCGCATGTAAAACGCTTTGATTTCTTTGGGATAATCGGTCACAAAGACCGGTTTGCGGAACAATTCCTCTGTGAGGAACCGCTCATGTTCGGTCTGCAGATCGCACCCCCAATCACAGGGGAACTCGAATCGACTCTTTACTTTCTGGAGTTCGCGGATCGCATCGGTATAGGTGATCACGCCAAGTTCGCTGGAGACGACCGCGTTCAATCGATCCAGCAACCCTGGTTGGACAAACCGGTCAAAAAAGACCATTTCTTCCGGACAGGCTTCCATCACTTCGCGGATGATGAAGCGGAGCATCTCTTCCGCCAGGCGCATGTCATCCCCGAGATC
>JAAYKS010000365.1 GCA_012522285.1 Clostridiaceae bacterium
GTGGTCCGCGGATGTGAGGAGCCCCGGGGCGGAGACACCAATAAAGACGTCCGCGCCCTGTAGGACGTCCTTGAGGCCGCCCTTTTTGAGCTGCAGGTTGGAGATTTCGGCCATGAGCGCCTTTTCCCCGTCCAAGCCTTCGCGACCCTTGTAGATGGCGCCTTTGCGGTCGCACAACACGACGTCTCTCAGGCCCATCGCCATCAGGAGTTTGGTCACCGCGATGCCCGCGGCGCCCGATCCGTTGACGACCACCGAGATGTCGGCGATGTTCTTGCCGACCAGTTTGAGCGCGTTGATCATCGCAGCGAGCGTGACCACCGCGGTGCCATGCTGGTCGTCGTGGAAGATGGGAATGTCGCACAGCGCTTTGAGTCGGCGCTCGATCTCAAAGCACCGGGGGGCGGCGATGTCTTCGAGGTTGACGCCTCCGAAGCTGCCCGCGAGCAGTTCCACCGTGCGCACGATGTCGTCGACGTTTTTGCTGCGGATGCAGAGCGGGAACGCGTCCACGCCCCCGAACTCTTTGAACAGGACACATTTGCCTTCCATGACCGGCATGCCGGCTTCCGGACCGATGTCTCCCAGTCCCAGGACCGCGGTGCCATCGGTCACAATCGCGACCATGTTCCAGCGGCGGGTGTAGAGATACGACAGGTCGACGTCCTTGCTGATCTCGAGACAGGGTTCCGCGACCCCCGGGGTGTAAGCGATCGAGAGCGCTTCTTTGTTGTCAACGGAAGCGCGGGCGACCACTTCGAGTTTGCCGTGCCATTCCGCGTGTTTCTGTAATGCGATTTCGCGTTTGTCCATGCTTGGTGTTCCTCCAGCCGATTGATCGTTTGCCCGCCGGGCGGGGCTTTCTCCTGACATCATATCTTAAAGCCCGACCGGTGTACATCGGCATGATATACTGGTTTTGTGTCGAAAACGGATCGTTTTGTGTCACGAATACATCCCCGGAGGTACATCATGCAACATGTCTTTCTCGGCCGGACCGGCCTGCGCGTTTCGCGGACCGGATTCGGTGCGATCCCGATCCAGCGGATCGGTTTTCCGGAGGCCAAACAGCTCCTTTTGCGCGCGGTCGAAGGTGGGATCAACTTCTTTGACACCGCGCTGGGCTATTCCGACAGCGAAGCCAAAATCGGCGAGGCATTCGAGGGACTGGACCGCGCGTCTTTGGTGATCGCGACCAAAACCCCCTCCAAAACGGGCGAGGGACTGCTGTCCGACCTCGAAACCAGCCTGGGGCGGCTCCGGATGTCGTATGTCGATCTCTACCAGTTCCACAATCCGGATTTCCTGCCCCAACCCGGCGGTGAGGACGGGCTGTACGACGCCGCGCTTGCCATGAAAGCCGCGGGCAAAATCCGGCACATCGGCATCACCCAGCACGACGCCGCGCGCGCGATCGAGGCCGCCCGGTGCGGGTTGTACGAAACTGTCCAGTATCCGCTGTCCTACCTCTCGAACGAGCGCGATATGGCCGTGTTCGACGCCTGCCGGGAGAACGGAGGCGGCCTTATCGCGATGAACGGCACGAGCGGCGGTCTGCTGTCCAATGCCGCTGCCGCGCACGCTTACGTGCGCGGA
>JAAYKS010000366.1 GCA_012522285.1 Clostridiaceae bacterium
CAACCCCGGCGGTAGGCCCTTTCAAGTTTTTAGGTCAAGGCTTAACCGGACTGTTTCGGGGGTTTGGCGCATCTTTTACATCCAAAAAGCGCTGGATTCCCGCTTTGGTTCTGGCCTTGCTTTGGTTTATCCTGACGCTGTTGCCCCTGTTGGGCGTCAATCCCTCATGGATCAGATGGCTTTCTGTTTTGACCTTCGCCAATGGCGGAACTTCCGGAGGCATAGCAGGCCTTATCGGCGGTGTCGTGGGCAAAGGCGTATTCGCGTTTTTCCTCCTGTCTCTTGTGGTGCCAATCACCCGCGGTCAAAAACCCTTCTCCGGTGTCGGCAGTGGCGTGAAGCAGTTTTTCCCGGCCCTCGCTGCCAAAAGTCTTTCGCAGTTTGCGCCGCTGCTATCGGGAGCGGGCGTCGCGTTGATTTTGTACAATTTCATGGCTGGAACAGCCTCGCTTCCAAACAGTATGGTGGGCATTGCGGCGTTTTTGCTCTCCCTACGCGCCTTGTCGGGCAAAGCGGGTTTTCTACGACGTTTTCTTGGCACATTCAAAGGTAAAAAAAGGACTGAGGAAAGCACACATACCGGTGCGGACAGCCGTGTCATCGCGGGTCTTGCCACTGGATTTGCGCTGGGTGTAGCGCTGTCGGCATTGAGTATCAAGTCATTTCAGTTGCCGTATATGCTGGGAGCCGTGTTTTTGATCGCCGGATTGATCCTGCAGATTGCGGGCAGAAGCGCAAAGGAGAAAATTGTGCAATGAAAAAGCGTGTTTTGCCGATTTTTATACTCGTGCTTTCTCTTTTGCCATGTTTTGGGTTTTCCGTTTTAGCAGCCTCAGACCTTGGCAGCGGATATTATTCCAACCAGCAGCTGGAAGACCAGTTTGGGAAGAGTATCCCTAACATGATGCATAACTATGCGTACGATGCCATAACCGTGTCGTTTTCTCCAGTAATGGTCTACTTTGCGACCAATTCAGCCAACAACACAAGAGAGATCGAAACATCCTACATGGAGATGAATTTGACTGACATCCAATTGCAACCAGGACAGAAAAAAACGTTACACCTATCAGGGACCGACACCGTATCGGAAGGCGGACAATGGGAGGACAAGTACACGATACAGCGAGACTTTGAGGCAGACGTCACACTGTATATAGAGCCCTTAACTGATCAAAAAGATTCACACAATTTGAACGTCCAGGTAGAAAACATCGCGTGGACAAACACCATGGACCGGTTTCCATCCTCACCCTCTCTCACCGTCTTGGGCGCCGAGGAAACTTTCAGTGGCACACCGCAGCCCCCACCGGCGTTTCTGATAAATGAGAGTCCATATCCGTATCCGTATGGCGTGATGATCTATTTGGAACCCGAAGAAGCCATGCACAGGAATACAGCACGCGCAACTTTTATGATCTATGTGACCGCGGTAAAGCCAAGCGCTGAAACGCTCGCTTTATTGGGGGGCACCACCGGCACCACTCCCGGAGAAGATCCGGACCCTGCAGACAACCCGAACGCGCCAGGGAATGGAACCGATCAGATTATCGACACCGAGGCAGACAAAACCTCTGGTGAATCCGAATTCACAGTCTTCACAGCGATCGTTCTGGGAGTGGCCGCAACCGCAGCCAGTCTGGCAGGTGCGGGTGTTGCCGCGTCCGCTGCGGGCTCGGCGGGAGACAAATCCGTAGCCGGCACGGAAGACGGTTCCTTTCAGATGATCATAGGAAAGGATTTCGCCGACGCACTTAAGTACGGGAAAAAACAGCGGGTGTGGGCGAGGATGATGGAACTGCGAAAGGGCGTCCCGATAGACCGCCCCGACCTGACTGCCGAGATTTCCATCTTTTCCAACGAGGTTTTGGTGGGGGCTGCATCGCAGCGCGGATCCAACATGGAAGCCGAAGTGCAGATACAAGAAAACGCCCCGCCCGAGGGTGTGATCAGCTTTCAATACAACGGTGGGCGAGGATTGTTTCAGAACAACGTTCATTTTCGGTTGTTGGGAAAAGGTGTAATCAAGCTGGTATCCGACAAGGTCAGCCTTCTTTCCACCGATGACAAGCCCTATGAACTCGTGTATGAGCTGGAGAATTTTACCGAAGACGAGCCACCGCTGGAAATCACGGCATCCTCCGGTGTCGTCGCATTGGATATAGGTAAAAACGATAAACAACAAACAGTGGTCAGGATCACCCCCGGGCCCGACGCCGATCCATGGGACCGAAAAAGCTTCACAAAGATCTGCCGCTGTGAAATGACGGTGATGGACGGCATGACACCAGTGAAAGCCTTGTTCGAGGTGACGGTCTGTTTCGAGGGCATCGGCACGGCATTCGCCAACCTTCCCATCGACGAGCTCCCCGATGACGCGCTGATCGAGTGCTTCTCCGATGCAGAGAAGGAAAAACGCGAAGAAAAGGCACTGTGGATTTCACTTACAGTGATGAAGTGGGACGATAAGCGCAGGGTGCTCGAGCCCGATGTGGCCAAGGCCGACGCTCTCGCATTTGGTTTCGAAGTTCATCCTGATTTTGAATTCAAAACGCCTGAATCGAAGGCTCTGGCTGAACGAGTGGTCACCAAGGCGAATATCGAAACGCGGGTGCTGCCCGCTCCGCCGACGCTCCAAATAGACCGTATGAAAAAGCCCTCGGCGTATCGGCTGTTGGCAGCACAGGACCCTGACGAGGGAGCAGCGCCCTTTGACATCCGCATGACGGTTTCCTGCCAAACCGATTCAGCGCTTGATCCGCTGGCGCTCAAAGCGCAAATCAAACCCAACCCGGATTTCAAAGGCATGGTACGTTGGTTTTTGGAATATCCTTTAGGAAGTGCGGCGGCAGACTTTATCACGCTTGGCAATGTTGCAACTTACCACGGAGCGCTGGATTTCATTGAAAGCCGGGTATATCCGTTGAACGGAGTCCCCTGGTCAGCAAACCTGTTGTGGAACAGGGATGAAAACAGCCATTATGAGCACGGTCGCCTTGACATGATGCGCGCATCCTACATCGCCATCAAGGATCACATGTTCCCAAAAAATGCCGATGCCGGTGAATTTAAGAAAGTGCAAACACTGGTACATGAGTTGACCCATGTCATTGAAGACCAGCACGGAGACTATAAGGCGAATGCCAAATCGGAGCGCCACGCCTATTATCTGCAACACTTGTCCGATATTGCTATGGGTCTGACCGATATGGAGAGAGCCGGTGTCCATTGCAGAACGGACGTCTGGTACGCGATTCATTATGGATACTGGCTTAACGTGGAACCGCTCATTATCGGAGACATCGGCAATATCGGCCCCTGGTTCGGTGGGGAAATGAAGCTTAGCGTCCACGAACTGTTTGACAAATATGCCTATCATACCGATACACTGGGCGGCAGAATGGACGATGCCCAGCGGCAGGCGGTGGCACAGGAGTTTCAGCGCTGGTATTTCCCGGGCAACCTAAGCGAAGTCGACTTACATAGGGGGGTCCCAAGCGATGCCATCGGTCGTTTCACAGACACAGACGGCCCGTTCAAAGATACTGAGTGGAAGTTTGTATGGAACCAAGGCGTGCTGCAAAGCATCGAGGCTACGCACAGCGACTACCTCTTTACCGTTGAGAACTACCGTTGGACGGGGGGAAACGAGCTCAAGCTGCAGCTGGAAATCAAAGTCCAGGAAAAAGCGAACAGCTCTACCTCATATGATTTCCTGTCCGCAACCTTCGACGGGGGTACCTTCAATACGGCAGCCAGATCCTTTCCGAGAGTCCGTTCCTCTGTGGTGCACTGGCGATCGCTCAACGAAGCCTTCCATAGTTTATTGTTCACAAAAACCGGATCCAGCGAAGCCACGA
>JAAYKS010000367.1 GCA_012522285.1 Clostridiaceae bacterium
CCGGTGGTCGGCTCGTCGAGGATGAGCAGCCGGGGTTCGTGGAGCAGGGCCTGCACGACCGCCAGCTTCTTTTTATTGCCGGTGGACAGCGCTCCGATCCGCTTGGTGCGATCGACATCCAGCCGCTCACACAGCATGTCCAGCCGCTCACGAGAGCTCCCCGGGTAGAACCGCATCGCGTATTCGAAAAACGCCCCCACCCGCATGTCGTCGTAGTAGTTCGCCTCGGCGGGCAGGTACCCCACCTGCTTGCGGATCCGGGGACCTTGCGTGCGACAGTCCAGGCCAAAGATTTCCGCCCGTCCGGAGGAAGGGTGGAGCAGGGACATCAGGGTGCGGATCGTCGTGGATTTGCCCGCCCCGTTGGGTCCGATAAAGCCAAAGAACTCCCCCTCCTGGATCGATAGGGTGACCTCCAGGATGCCGCGTGATTTACCGTAGTATTTGGTCAGGTTTTCGGTTTCGACGATCGCCAACGTGCTCCCCCTCCTCATCGCTCAATGGATCTATTTTACTCCCATCAGGGGGTTGTGTTTAGCTCCGCCAGGATGGGATCCGCCCAGACCGCCACCACCGGCGCGGGGATCGCAAGCGCGACTGTGCGACCGGTCTCGGGGTGTTCGGTGGCGGCAAACACCACCCCGACCACCCTGCCGTCCGCGTTGAGGACCGGACTGCCGCTGTTGCCCCGGTAGACCGGGCCGTCCAGCATCAGGACCGGGTCGGCCATGCCCGTGGTGCGCACAAATCCCAATACCGTCGCACGATTTACGACCCGGAAAAACCCGAGTGGATTCCCGATGATCAGGACCGGATCCCCCGGGACGGGCTGCCGCTCGCGCTCCAGCTCCAATATCGGCAGGTGGTCCATCCCCTCGAGGGAGAGGATCGAAAGATCCGAATCAGGCTCGGAGAACCAGTCGGTTAGCGTGTGCCGCGCCCCGTCGGAGCGGAATCCCACCTGGACGGAGCTTGCGCCTTCCGTGATGTGCTCATTGGTGACGATGACCCCGGACGGATCCAGATTGAACCCGGTGCCACCGCTCCCGTCTGCCTCCACCCGGACGATTGCCTCCATCCAGCGCTGTACGTCCGGATCGCGCGCGATGACACGCGAGTCCATGAGAAAATCCAGGTTGGGCATACCGAGCAGCCGCAGCAGACCGCCGGTCGCCAGCAGCAGGAAAGACAGCGCAACCATCAGTGCCAGCGCGCGCACCATCCACACCCGGGCTCTGCGGCCGGTATCCGGGACGGGGGAGATAGTCTCGTCTGTTGGAGGATCGAAGGGCTCCAGCGGATCGTACGGTTCCGGCATCTGGTCTCCTGTCGCGGGAAAGGGTCAGAGAGATCGACCCCGCAGACGGGCATCGATCCGGGCAGGCGTTTATGTATACAGGATAACGCAGGGAGAGGGGAACGGGGCGGGAATATGTTCACATGCAGTGATATTGTCCGGGATTCCGGACACAACACAACGCCCGCTTACCCGGCCTGCCGCAGGTTTGACCGACTGCTGTTATAATCTGTATAGAACGTATTTTGATCACAGAAGCGTTGCCCCCTTTCGATACCAGACAAGCAAAGGAGCGACACCATGCGATACACACAGCTTGGGAAAACCGGGATCGAGGTTTCCACCATCACCTTCGGATGCTGGGAACTGGGAAACGACGGCAAATGGAACTTCACCAGTGACGAAAACAATATCGCAGTCCTGCGCCGCGCCTTCGACCGCGGGGTCACGACCTTTGACACCGCGGAGGGCTATGGGGACGGCCACTCCGAGACCGTCGTGGCCCGCGCGCTGGGCGGGATCCGCAGCCATTGCGTGATCGCAAGCAAGGTCAGCCCGTCCCACCTTCGTGCCGCGGATGTAAGGCAAGCAGCGGAGAACTCCCTCCGGAACCTGGGAACCGGCTACATCGACCTGTACTACATCCATTGGCCCAACAACGATATCCCGCTGGACGAGACCCTGGGAGCGTTCCTGCGGCTCAAGGAGGAGGGCAAGATCCGGGCGATCGGGGTGTCCAATTTCTCCCTGGAGCAGCTCAAGGCCGCGATGGCGATCACCCGGATCGACGCGGTCCAGCTGGAGTATTCACTGCTCCAGCGCGCGCCCGAGGACAGCGGGATTCTCCCGTACTGTGCCGCCAACGAAATCGCCTTTACGAGCTACAGCTCGCTGGCCAAGGGGCTGCTGACCGGGGCATACCACCTCGGAAAAGCTCGGATCGCACCGGACGACTTCCGCGCGGAGCGCCGGCTCTTTCTCCCGGAGCACCTGAGCAAAGAAACCCCGCTCATCCATCTGCTGCGGGACATCGCCGGGGAACTGGACACCAGCATCGCGCAGGTCGCGATGGCCTGGCTGCTCGCGCGTCCCGGCATGACCACCGCGATTGTCGGAACCCAGCGCATCGAGCACCTGGACGACAATCTCGCGGCCGCGGACCTGATCCTCCCGCAAGAGGCGGTCGACCGCCTCGACGCGGTGAGCACAGAGGTGCTGGCCAGTCTGTAGACAGTGGCATCCCTGGGAGACATCGGAATCGCAGACAGCAAAAAACCGGCGCAGGACGACAGGTCCCGCGCCGGTTCCTATGAATGCCGTCGTTACTGGATCCGGCAGGCTTTCTTGAGAGTGGCGGCCATTTCGGCCAGCCAGTCTTTGAGTTCCTCGACGTCGGGGTCGGGCTGACGGCGGTAGGCCGCGACACGGGCGGTGGGAGGCATGGTCATCGGGGTGAGCTCGCCCGCCTCGAGGATGTTGGCGGCGTATTCACACAGCTCGAGCACCTCCGCGGCGTCGGTCGAGTGGTCGATCCGGCGGTTCCGGCGGGTGGACACCATGAGCGTGTCGATCCGCTTGAGCAGCTCGGTCACATAGTCCTCCTGGTTCACGTCCGCGCGGATCACCGGGCAGTTGTCTCCCCGGTTCCGGTGGAATCCGAGCACCGCCGCGACGATCGAGGGGTCGCGGATCGTGCCGTCCGGGTAGCAGATTCCGTGCGCACGGGTCCACATGTTGTTTCCGATCATGAGCTCCCACAGATACCATCCGATTCCGTATTCTTCATGCATTTGAATAGCCATGTCGTACGGGTTGGACCGGCACAGGCAGCAGGTTTCGTTGTCGAGCACCGGTTTGCCGTATTTCTCCCCGATTGCCTTGGCCATGCCGAGGATCTTGCGCAGCCGCCCGCGGGTGGCGGAGTAGTCGTGGAAGATGATCACGTCCACCAGCTCCGCGGTTTTGCTTGGTTCGGTCTCGAAAATGAAGATATTGCCGACGCCGAGGTCATGTTTGGGATCCTTTGCTTTGACATACCTGCAGAAGTGGCGGACGATTTCCCAGGTTTTTTCCTGACGCTCCCGCAGAACCTCCATGTTTGGCCGGGTGCGGAAGGTCTGGAGGTATTCCGGCTCGTCGTCGTACCAGGTCACGAAGTCGTCGGTATACCCGGGTTCGTTGGAGATGTCCCAGAACAGCAGCCCGGGTTCGTCCCCGATCGCGTCGAGGATGTCGTCAAAGTATTTTTCGCCCAGCACCCAGGAACTCTTGTCCTCGATGGTCCGCGCCAGCG
>JAAYKS010000368.1 GCA_012522285.1 Clostridiaceae bacterium
AGCTACCGCCGGTTCGTGGTCCGGGACAATCTGCTGCGGGGGTACTGCCTCGTCGGGGACATCGACCGCGCCGGGATCTACACCACCCTGATCCGGGACGACGTCCCGCTCGATACATTGGCAGGTGACTACGGCGCGGGCATCGGTCTGCTGGCGTTCCCCGCGGAGCAAAGGAGGCGCATGCTGTATGGCGACACCCAGTAAAAAGGCCGCTCTGCTCGAGGCGGGGCTCAAAGGATTCCAGCAATTGAACGAGGAAGTCGCGGCAGCGCTCGTAGAACACGACGCGGTCGAGATCCGCGCGGTCTACGGACAGCGCTATATCGGCAACGGGCTCGAGGAGGACAAACGGATCGACATCCACGGCACTCCGGGCAACGATCTGGGGGTCTACCTGGACGGCGGGGTGCTACACGTCCACGGCAATGGACAGGACGCGGTCGGAAACACGATGAACCGCGGAACGATCGTGGTCGAAGGCCACGCGGGCGACGCGCTCGGGTACGCGATGCGGGGCGGTGCGATGTACATCCGGGGCGACGTCGGCTACCGGTGCGGCATCCACATGAAAGAATACAAGACGTCCCGGCCGGTGATCGTGATCGGGGGACGGGCGGGATCCTACCTCGCGGAATACATGGCGGGCGGGATCATCATCCTGCTCTCGATCGACTACGCCAACGCGGTGCCGGGAGGAAAACCCGGACTGCTGACCCCGGGCGACCCGCTCCTGCCCCAGACCGGACCCTTTTTCGCAACCGGTATGCACGGGGGAACGGTGTATGTGCGGGGGCCGGTCGATCCGGCGCTTCTCAGCGCCGCCGTGACGACCGCTCCTGCGGAGCGGCCGGAAGATCTCCAGCTGCTGCGCACCGAGATCCGGGCGTTCGGCAAGCTGTTCCGGGTCGATCCGGAGCCACTGCTGGCGTCGTCATTCACGCGGGTGAACTGCGTCTCCAGCCGGCCGTACAAAAACATCTACGCGAACAACTGATCCATCGGGACATATTGTCCCTTTCCCTGCCGCGGAGGGGCCTGTATAATAGGAAAAACAAAATGGCCGGAAGGGAACTTCCGGCACGACCGGAAGGGAACTTCCGGCACAGTTCGGAGGGTTCCAATGGCGGACATGCGCGAATCGATTCTGGTGCTGGATTTCGGGGGTCAGTACAACCAACTGATCGCGCGACGGGTCCGCGAGCTGCATGTATACAGCGAAGTGCTCCCTCACGACACGCCTCTTGACCGGATTCGGGAAGGAAACTACCGCGGGGTGATCTTCACCGGCGGTCCCTCCTCTGTAAACACCACAGGCGCGCCGGACTGCGACCCGGGGATCTTTCGCCTCGGTCTCCCGATCCTCGGGATCTGCTACGGCGCTCAGCTGATCGCCAAACAGCGGGGAGGGCGGGTCTTTTCCCCTGAAAAGCGCGAATACGGAAACACCCCGGTCACCCACGACGGCCATTCGAAACTGTTCGCGGACATATCGGCCACTTCGATCGCCTGGATGAGCCACACCGACCAGATCGACGCGCTCCCGCCCGGTTTTACGACATCTGCCTCGTCGGACTCCTGTCCGGTTGCGGCGATGGAGCACCCGGAGGACAAAATCTACGCGGTACCGTTCCACCCGGAAGTGTCACACACCCGGGAAGGACAAAAAATCCTCTCCAATTTCGTACTCGGAATCTGCGGGTGCAAAGGGGACTGGACGATGAAAAACTTCGTCGGCCAATCCGTGAGCGAGCTCCAGACGCGCATCGGCGACAAGACGGTGCTGTGCGGATTGTCGGGCGGGGTAGACTCGGCTGTGACCGCGGTGCTGGTCCACCGCGCGGTCGGGGACCGGCTGACCTGCATCTTTGTCGATCACGGGCTGCTGCGCAAAGGCGAAGGCGATCTGGTCGAAAAGGTATTCGGGGAAAACTTCAACATCAAACTGGTGCGGGTCGACGCCCGCGAACGTTTCCTCGCGCGGCTCCGGGGCGTTACGGACCCCGAGCGCAAACGCAAGATCATCGGCGAGGAGTTCGTGCGGGTATTCGAGGAAGAGGCGCGCAAACTCGGGACAGTCGATTTCCTTGCACAGGGCACGATATATCCGGACGTCATCGAAAGCGGCGGGGGCAAAGCGGCGACCATCAAAAGCCACCACAACGTGGGCGGCCTGCCGGCGGATATTCTCTTCTCGGGCGTGATCGAGCCGCTCCGGGACCTGTTCAAAGACGAAGTGCGCCAGGCCGGCCTGGAACTCGGGATCCCGCGCCCCCTGGTCATGCGACAGCCCTTCCCGGGACCCGGGCTCGCGGTGCGCATCCTGGGCGACATCACGGAAGAAAAACTCGAGATCCTGCGTGAGGCAGACGCGGTCTTTACAGGGGAACTGGAGGCCTCGGGACTCGCGGACTCGATCAGCCAGTATTTCGCGGTCCTGACCGGCCTGCAGAGTGTCGGGGTCATGGGCGACGCGCGCACCTACGACTACACGATCGCACTCCGCGCGGTGACGACCAACGACTTTATGACCGCGGAATGGGCGGACATCCCCCAC
>JAAYKS010000369.1 GCA_012522285.1 Clostridiaceae bacterium
AGCACCTCGACTTCCCTGATTCCCGGAAGAACCCGGTTGCTCACGCCGCGCGAACTCCCGACATCGATTTGCTCGTCCCGTAGCGGATAGGAAAATCCATAGAGGGTCACACCGATCAGCGGGAACCCCGGTGACGGTACGACAGAGATCACCGGATCGTCCAGCCCCAGTTCATCGAGATCGATCCGCAATGCCGCGGGTCCTTTTAGACATACCATGTAGAAGCGGCCATCGGTCAGCCAGACCCGCACGCCTTCCCCAGTGTGTCTGGAGGCAAGGCCGAGATTGGCCAGCATGTGATCCACCCGATCGCCGATCGCGCCGATCATCCAGATTTCGACATCGCCTTCGCGAGGAACCGCGAGCGCTGCTTCGAACGCGAGTTCGGAATCCGTCCAGTCTTTTTCCACAGGAAACCGTTCGATCCGCACCCCTTTTTCCCGCATCCACTGTAGCGACGCCTCATCGATCGAGTCGAGGTCTCCCACCAGCAGATCGGGAATCAGGTTCATCGCGGTCAGATGCCGGGCGCCGCCGTCCGCACAGATTCTGTAATCACAACGTCTGGCGATGGCAAGACAAGCGGCCTCGTCCCGGACGGGCCCGTTGAGTGCGATCAGGATTCGCATGCAAGTCCGCGCAACCGGCGACAGGCTTCGGCCGGGTCCGCATCTCCGTAGATGCTGTTGCCCGCGACCAGTACATCCGCGCCCGCAACGTAGATTTCACGCGCGTTTGCGGGACCGATTCCCCCGTCGACCTGAATGTGGAAGGCATATCCGGCGTGTTCCGCCTGTGCGCGGAGCCTTCGGATTTTGTCCATCATGGAGGGGATGAACTTTTGTCCTCCAAAACCGGGATTGACCGTCATCAACAGAACCAGGTCGACCCGGTCGAGCACCTCTTCGATCGCGGTAAGCGGCGTCGCCGGATTCAACGAAACCCCCGCTCCCGCCCCAAGAGATCGAATGTGCTGGAGCACCCGATCCAGATGGGTACACGCTTCCGCATGTACGGTCACCAGATCCGCCCCGGCCGCAACAAACGCTTCGACATACCGGTCCGGATCCGCGATCATCAGATGGACATCCAGCGGAAGGGCGGTGTGTTTTCGGATGGAGGCGACGACTGGCGGACCGATGGTGATGTTGGGAACAAACATCCCGTCCATCACATCGATGTGCAGCCAGTCTGCTTCTGTCTCCACCTTTCTGATGTCATCGGCCAAGCGGGCAAAGTCAGCAGACAGGATTGAAGGACTGATCAGCACACGCCCCTGTGTCTCGGTATAAGTTGCAATCATAAGGTCCTCCCGGCTCATACACGTTGTGCTTCCATTATATCCCGGCTATACGGGCGGTGGCCGCCGTTTCGCAAACGGATCTATGGCGTCGAGCGCAGAACGGAACCGCCGGTATCGCTCCAGCCGTCCCGGATCGATCCCGGCCGCTTCGACCGCACACCCCGGCTCGGCAACATGACGGCATCCCTGGAACCGGCAAGGGTCGCTAACCCGGAGAATCTCCGGATATCCGAGCGGAACCTGCTCCCCCGTCACACCCGCTTCCCACAGGTCAAGCATTGAAAATCCGGGGGTGTCCGCCATATAACCGCCCTCAAAGGGAAACAACTCGACGCGCCGGGTGGTGTGCCGCCCGCGGCCGATCCGCAGGCTGACATCTCCTGTCGGCATCAAATCGCGCTCGGCCATGCGGTTGAGCAGCGTCGACTTGCCAACGCCGGATTGTCCGGCAATTCCGACGATATGCCCGGCTATTTCGCCACGCAAAGCGTCCAGATTGGATTCATAGCCTGTTGACGATCCGCCAAAACCCGTCATCCGCACAGAATAACCCGCGGACTCGTAGACCTCGCGGACCTTTGTAGCGGAGCGGGCGTCCAAATCACATTTGGTGATGCATACAATCGGACGGATGCCGTGTACGCCGCACAGAATCAGCAGCTTGTCCACCATATACAGATCCGGAGCCGGTTCCGTGGCCGATACCGTCACAAACAGCAAATCGAGATTGGATATCGGCGGACGCGGCAAAAGATTGCGTCTTGGCA
>JAAYKS010000370.1 GCA_012522285.1 Clostridiaceae bacterium
ACCACGTCTGGGATGCCATCAACGATCCCAAAAAGCATGTCGTGATGCAAGTTGCACCCGCCGTGCGCGCCGCACTCGGCGAAGAGTTTGGCAATCCGATCGGCACCCGCGTCACCGGCAAGATGTTTACCGCGATGAAACGCCTCGGCGTCGACAAGGCGTACGACGTCAACTTTGGTGCCGACCTCACGATCATCGAAGAGGGAACGGAGCTTTTGAACCGCATCAAAAACGGCGGCAAGCTTCCGATGATCACGTCCTGCTCGCCCGGATGGATCCGCTTCGCGGAGTTCTATTATCCGGATTTTCTGGACAACCTGTCCTCCTGCAAATCTCCCCATCAGATGCAGGGAGCCATTACGAAAACCTACTATGCCCAGAAGAAGGGCATCGACCCCAAAGACATCGTCGTGGTTTCCATCATGCCCTGCGTGTCCAAGAAGACCGAGTCTGCGCGGGATGAGATGGTCAATGACGGATTGCGCAATGTCGATTATGTTTTGACCACGCGCGAGTTTGCCCGCATGATCAAGCAGGCAGGCCTCGATTTCAACAAGCTGCCCGACTCCGGTCCCGACATGGACCTGCTCGGCGAGTACACCGGTGCCGCGGTTATCTTCGGTGCGACCGGCGGCGTCATGGAGGCCGCGTTGCGGACCGTGGCGGACATCCTCGAGGAGAAGGACCTTCCGGAATTCCAGTACACCGCGGTGCGCGGAGCGGATGTAGGGATCAAAGAGGCGGAAGTCGAAATCGCAGGGATGAAACTGCGCGTAGCGGTCGCTCACAGCACCGGCGCGGCGTCTACTCTGTTGGATGCGATCCGCGACGGTTCTGCCCCGCAGTATCACTTTATCGAGATCATGGGCTGTCCCGGCGGCTGTGTGACCGGCGGCGGCCAGCCGCAGATTCACGCGCAGGACCTGATGGACATCGATGTCGCGAAAGAACGCGCCAAAGCGTTGTACGAAGAAGACACGGTGCTTCCGGAACACAAGTCCCATCACAACAAGCAGTTGCAGGAATTGTACAAGGATTTCCTGGGGGAGGCCAACGGCCACAAAGCCCACGAACTGCTGCACACCCATTACCACAAACGCGCCAAGTATCCGGACGGTGTACCGTCCTGACACACCTCACCTGAGCCGAATTGCTTTACATTGCCGGGCGGGAACACAAAAGGTTCCCGCCCGCTGTATTTCAGGCCTTTCCTATTGTATTGACGATCAAATCGATATCCCATACAATGTCTGTAATGCTTTCGATAACTGCAGTGCAGGACATATTCTGAAACTTGACAAATTTATACTGGAGGTGATTGCCATACCCTGGTTATACGGCTTAATAGGCCTTGCCGCCGGCATCCTTCTTGGTTCGCTCGCCGTTGTACTTTTCTACCGTCTCGGGTTCAGCAAAGCCCGTAAAGGCATGAAAGAAGCAATGGAAAACGCGGACCTCGAAGCGCAGAAGGCGTTGGGCGAGGCCCAGAAAACTGGAGAAAACAGAAAACGGGAGCTTTTGCTGCAGGCCAAGGAAGAAATCCACAAAGCGCGGCTGGAGCTCGAAAAAGAACTGAAAGAAAAAAAGACCGAACTTGCGAGGGAAAGAAGCCGGCTCGACTTAAAGGAAGAGTCTCTGGACAAAAAACTGGAGACATTGGACTCCAAAGAAGAGGCGCTCGACCAGCGCGTCAGCGATGTGCTGGCACTCGAAGAGCGCGCCAAAGAACTCGAGAAGGCAAAAGTGCTCGAGCTCGAACGCGTCTCGGAAATGTCGCTGGAAGAGGCCCGAACACTGGTGCTCGACCAGGCTCGCCGCGAGTACAGTCACGACATGGCGGTCATGCTGAAGCAGATGGAAGAAGCCACCCGCGAAGAGGCAGACCGCAAAGCCAAAGAAATTGTCGTCAACTCCATCCAGCGTTACGCTGCCGACTACGTATCCGAAACCACTGTTTCGGTCGTATCGCTGCCGAACGATGAGATGAAAGGTCGCATTATCGGTCGCGAAGGACGAAACATCCGCGCGATTGAAACCATCACGGGAGTCGACCTGATCATCGACGACACCCCCGAAGCGGTCATCCTGTCCAGCTTTGACCCGATCCGCCGCGAAATCGCTCGCCTGACGATCGAAAAACTCATCATCGACGGACGCATCCATCCGGCACGGATCGAAGAAATGGCGGAAAAAGCAACCAAAGAAGTCGAAGCCACCGTCAAACAGGAAGGCGACCGCGCGGCATTTGAGACCGGCGTCATGGGACTGCATCCCGAGCTGCTCAGACTGCTCGGCCGGTTGCGGTATCGGACCAGCTACGGTCAGAACGTACTCAAGCATTCCATCGAGGTGTGCTGGCTTGCGGGTATGATGGCCGCGGAACTCGGTTTGGACGTGACCATGGCCAAACGGGCGGGTCTGCTGCACGACATCGGCAAAGCCGCAGATTTTGAAATGGAAGGGTCTCACATTCAACTTGGCGCGGACATCGCGCGCAAGTACAAAGAGTCGCCCGAGATTGTCAACGCCATCATGGCGCATCATGGCGACGTGGAACCCGAAACCACCATTGCGGTGCTGGTCGCCGCCTCGGACGCCGTTTCCGCGGCACGCCCGGGAGCGCGACGTGAAAACGTTGAAACCTACATCAAGCGAATCCAAAAACTCGAAGAGATCGCCAACAGTTTTGAAGGGGTCGAAAAATCGTACGCCATTCAGGCTGGACGCGAGATCCGGGTCATGGTGAAGCCGGAAAACATCAAAGACGAAGACATGATTCTAAAGGCTCGAGATATTTGTAAAACCATCGAAGCCGAAATGGATTATCCAGGTCAGATCAAAGTCAACCTGATCCGGGAAACCCGAGTGTCGGACTACGCCAAGTAAACAACCTGTCACGATAGCGATTCGGATAAGCATTCAAGAGCGCGGGAAACCGCGCTTTTGTTATGTGTGATAAAATATTCGAACCATACGACGGGAGGGTCTTCTTTTGCACATCCTTTTCATAGGCGACATCGTCGGAACTCCCGGACGCAGAATTCTGCACGACCGGCTGCGTGCGCTGCTCGCGGACTACCCGTCCGACCTTGTGGTCGCCAACGGGGAGAACGCGGCTGCGGGTCTCGGCATCAACGCGGTGATCCTCAACGAATTGTTCGCTCTGGGCGTCCATGCGATCACGATGGGAAATCACACCTGGTCAAAAAAAGAGATTTTCAACATCGTGGAATCCGAACCCCGGCTGATCCGTCCCTTTAATGTGTCACCGCTGTGGCCGGGCAACGGGTATTGGGTCTCCCGCACGGATCCGCCAGTGCTGGTCGCCAACCTGATCGGACAAGTCTATATGGACCCGGCCGACAATCCGTTCCACGCATTGGATCGGCAACTGGACGCATGGAAAGCATCCGCCGGAACACGGATCGTACTGATCGATTTTCATGCGGAAGCGACCGCGGAGAAAGTTGCGTTCGCGCGCTTCTTTGACGGTCGGGTGACAGCGGTACTGGGAACGCATACCCATGTGCAAACAGCGGATGAAATGCTTATGGAGCGGGGGACAGCCTATATCACGGACGTCGGGATGACCGGTCCGGTGGATGGTATCATCGGGATGGATTCGGCTTCTTCGTTGCGGAGGTTTGTCGATCGGCTCCCGTCTCCGTTTGCGACCGCGCAAGGACGCGCGATGATCAACGCGGTCTGGATCGAAGCGGATCCGGCCACCGGGCGCGCGATATCGATCGAGCGCATCCGCATCGTCGAGGAGGCGACACTTGGCTGAATCGCGAAGCGTTTCGACGCCTTTGGCTGTCCTCATACGGAAGGTATTCCCTCTGCTGCTGGCCGCCCTCCTGGGAGGGAGCGCCTTATCGGGTTGCGCAGGCGAATCTGCCTCCGGGGACCCTACGAAGACTACTCCTGTCGCCACTACAACTTCTGAAGTAACACCTGCACCCGCTTCTGGAACCCTGCGGGTCTGGGCCACGCCTCTTGCGTCCCGGCCCGACCCGTTGCGCGATCCGGACCGCACCCACCAGGCGGTATATCGCCTGGTGTACGAAGGGCTGTTCTCCCTGTCGGAGAACCAATCTGCCGTACCGGCATTGTGCGGGGAGTGGGATCTGTCCGGCAACGGATTTTATCTGACGGTCCACCTTTCGGAATCCGCCCGGTTCCACGACGGGTCACGCCCGGATGCGGCAGATGTCAAAGCCAGTTTCGACGCGGTCAAAGCCGCGGCGGACTCCCCCCATCACATGCTGCTGAGCAATGTGGAAAACGCCATTATTCTGGACGATACGACCGTCCGGTTCTCGTATACGGTGCCGGACCGGTTTGCGCTTCATTGTCTGTCATTTCCGATTGTGCCGGCGGAATCGGCCGTTCCCGCAACAGATGTGGGGGAGTTGCCTCCGGGAACCGGACCATACCGGATGTCCTGGATCGACGGTGGCCCCGATGCGTCCTTGGATCGTGTGGGTACGGCCGCCTCGGAACCTGCAGGGATGATCCGCTCCGTGCGGGTGGTGACACTGCCGGACATTCGCAGTGCTGTCGAAGCGTTGGAAGACGATCGGGTCGATCTGGTGGACCTGAATGCGGACGAGTTCCTCCTATACAGCAAGAGGCAAGATTTGGCAGTCTACCACTATTCCGGTTCCGGCTATTTGTTTTTCTCCATCAACGCGGAGGCGGGACGCCTCTTGTCCGACCCCGACCGGTTTTGGTTTGTGAGAGCACGGATGGATGACGTGCGTCAGATGGCGGGGAAGGAGCTCGGACAGCTCACCTCTGCTGCGATACCGGCAGTTCCTTTGTCGCAGGTGCTGGCAGGGCGGGATTCCGTCGCGATGACACAGGGAACGAGCCACCCTCTTCCGGATGGGGATTCCCGGTTTCCGGAGCAGCCACTCACGATTTTGTACCCCGCGGAGGATCCGGTTCGTGCCGAGATTGCCGACCGAACGGAAGCCGTCCTCCTGGAGGAGGGAATCCAGGTGACCAAACTTGCGGCGAGTGATCCGGTCTTTCTTTCGCGCCTGGCCACCCAGTCTTATGACATCGCGATCTGCGAAGCCACCACGATTGGCATCCCCGACCCGGGATGGTTGTATCTGCGGGACGGGTTGCGGACACTTCCCGGCATGGAAAGCCTCCCTGTGGTACCTCCGGGTCAGGACGAGTACGGGAATGCGATGCAAACTCTGCGGTCGCTATTGTCCTCCTTTTCTTCCGAACGGGAATGGGATGATTTACAGGAAGCACTGGTCACTTGCGCACAGTCCGCGCCGGTGGTGGGAATCGGGTTTGTGCGGCAGGGGCTGATGGCGGGTCATCGGGTCAAAGGCCAGTTTTCGTCCCTGCGGGACAATCCTTATCATGGGATCGAAGAGGTGTGGGTATGGTCTGGTTCCTGATGGTTTCCTTGCTGATCGCAGCCGATCAGATTTTGAAAGCGCTGATTGTGACGAATGTGTCGCCGGATCGATCCGTCCCGGTCATTCAGGGTTTCTTTTTCCTGGTGAACCGGACAAACCGGGGAGGGGCCTGGAGTTTGTTGGCAGATTACGAGTGGGGACTTGCGTTGCTGATTGTTGTCTCCGGGATCGCCAGCGTCATTCTGGCCGTCTTGCTGGTCCGATGGCGCGTCACGCCCCTGCGCATCTGCATGGCGGTCATCCTGGCCGGCAGTGTCGGCAGCCTGATCGACCGGATCTTCCAGCGCGGCGTGACCGACTATCTCAGTTTCCACTTCTGGACCTATGAGTTCCCCACCTTCAACTTCGCTGACACTTTGATTGTCTGTGGTACAATAACAATGATTCTATTTCTGTTGATTCATCCGGACTGGCTGTCCTCCGATCGTGAAGACGGCCGGCGTGTCGATCCGAAGTGAGGACGGCCTTTGATCAAAACCATTCAGGTAGATAGCGGCGGTGTCCGCCTGGATACCTATCTTTCCACCGTGCTGGACAACATCTCCAGAAGCTATATCAAGCGGCTGTTTGACGACGGTCGCATTACACTCTGCGACAAACCCGTAAAACCCTCCCTCCGCACGGAACCGGGCTGGACCGTACAGGTCGACCTGCCCGCCCCGAGGCCGGATCGCGCCATCGCCGAGGATATCCCGCTCCGGATCGTGTATGAGGACGAGTGGCTTCTGGTCGTCGACAAACCCCAGGGCATGGTGGTACACCCCGCTCCGGGTCATTACGAAGGAACACTGGTCAACGCGTTGCTCGCACACTGCGGAGATTCCCTTTCGGATCTGAACGGGGTGATCCGACCCGGTATTATTCACCGCATCGACAAGGACACGTCCGGGTTGTTGCTGGTGGTGAAGAACAACCAGGTACATGAAAAACTGGCGGCGCACATCCGGCGGCACGAGATCGATCGGATCTATGTCGCCTTGCTGCACGGTCGCCTCCCGATCGGGCAGGGGACCGTGGACCAGCCGGTCGGACGGGATCCAAGGAACCGAAAACGGATGGCGATCGTCCAATCAGGCAGGAGGGCGGTCACGCATTACCGCGTCCTGGAAACGTATCGAAACACCAGCTGGGTGGAATGCCGTCTGGAGACCGGGCGCACGCACCAGATTCGCGTCCACATGGCATCCATCGGTCATCCGGTGGTGGGAGATCCGTTGTATGCGCCCGG
>JAAYKS010000371.1 GCA_012522285.1 Clostridiaceae bacterium
CAGGTAGACATTTCGGTCGCATGGAAGACGGGGCTGGCGGGATTGGCCGTCATCTTCGGAGCGTTGGTGATCCGGTCCGCCGGCGTCTGGATGAGCTTGATCGGGTCGGGTTTATCGCGCAAAGAAAAGGCGTTCTGCGTCGTCGCCTATCTCCCGAAAGCAACTGTCCAGGCCGCCATCGGGGCCGTGCCGTTGGCTGCGGGCGTAGCGGCCGGCGAGGTGATCCTGGCGGTGGCTGTGCTTTCCATCGTTTTCACCGCTCCACTGGGGGCATGGGGGATTCAATTCACACAAAGCCGCTGGCTACAGCAGGAAGATCCCCCTGACACTTTCCCGCGATAGCTGCTCCGATGAGATCAACGCCCCGCGATATACACGAAAGGTGCAAATAGATCGCCGAGGGCTGCTCGTCAGACAACCCTCGGCGATTTCATGTTTTTCTTATCGGTTTCCTGTGATCTACTGAATCGTAAACCCGCCGTCGACCAGGAGATTTTCTCCGGTCACCATGTTGGCCGCGTCGCTCGCCAAAAACAGGATCGCCGCTGCGATTTCATCCGGATAGCAGAAGCGGCCGGCGGGAATTTTCTTCTTCATGTTCTCGCCGACTTCGCCCGCCCAGGCTTTGGCACCGAGTTCGGTGAGCACCACGGTCGGCGAGACCGCGTTGACGTTGATCCCGTATTCCGCCCACTCGATGGCCAGCACTTTGGTGATCCCGATCACCGCGGCTTTGCTGGCCATGTAGGCGACATGCTTGTCGATGGCCACCAATCCCGCCTGGGAAGCCATGTTGACGATTTTGCCGCCTCCCTGGGCGATCATGATGCGGCCCACCCGTTGTGCCATCATGAAGGTCGCTTTGGCGTTGATGGCCATCGTGTTGTCCCAATACGCTTCGGGGAGATTTTCCGCGTCTTCCAGTTCGACGACCCCCGCGATGTTGCATAGCATGTCGATCCGTCCAAACCGCCCGCGCGCCTGCTCCACCACCGCGTCCGATTGTGCGTTGTCCGTGATGTCGCAGACCGCTGCCATCGTCTCGATACCAAACCGCGTCACCAGATCCGTCGCGATCTCCCGAACCCCTTCCTGCCGGTCCAGCAGCACCAGGTGGATACCGCGGGCGGCGAACGCTTCCGCAGTCGCCCGTCCGATGCCGTTGGCGGCCCCTGTGATCAACGCGACCTTACCGGAAAAGGTAAAGGTGCCTTCGAATTTTTTATAAGGAATCATGGTTGTCCGCCTCCTGTGTGCCCGGTTGATATTTTACGAAATTACGTCAGCAGCGCGGCGATCCCGTCGGCCATAGCCTGCAACAGTAGATTGCACGACACCGAACCGGCATCGAGAACCCCTCTTGACCGCTCACCCAACCGACTGGATCGTCCAAACTTCGCAACCAGGTCCCGGGTGGACAGCATGCCCTGTTCCGCGGCTGCTTTGAGATCTTTCAGCGCCTCCGAAAATCCTTTGCCACCATCGACGGCAGTGCGAAACGCATCCCGTGCGGGAGCGAGGACATCGATCAGGGTTTTGTCCCCGACCTGCGCCTCCACAATCTCCCACAGTCCGTTGAGAGCGGCGTCGAGCATGTCCGCAAAAACCTCCGCAGTGACCACTTCCACTCCGTCCAGGCGGTCGCCCATCTCCATGAACACCGTCCCATAGATCGGACCCATGGATCCGCCGATCTCGTTGAACAACACGCTCCCCAGTTCGAACAGGCTTTCACCCAGGGTATGAGTACCGGTGTCGAGACGTTCCTTGCAGAGCGTAAATCCCTTGTTCATGTTCATGCCGTGGTCGCCGTCCCCGATCTGCCCGTCCAGATCGCTCAGGTAGACCTTGTTCTCCTGGATCGCGGTGATCATGCGGTCGACGATCGGTTTTCCGTCGCGGTTTGAAAATCCTTCCATGTGCGCTCCTCCGGTCATCGGGCGACCTGCGTCAGGCCCATGGATTCACACGGGGCGTCCAGCAGCTGTTTCAGCTCTTCATCCAACTTCATCACCGTCAGGGTGGCACCCATCATCTCGAGTGAGGTGAAATAGTTCCCGAGATACGCACGATAGACCTTGATGCCTTGTGCGGCCAGAATCTTTTCCATTTCGTCATAGAGAATGTATAACTCCATGATCGGGGTAGCCCCCAGTCCGGACAGCAGAACGGCGGCCTCTTCTCCCGGTGCATATGGCAGATCGTCCAGCACGATGCGGGTCATGCGTGCGGCCATCGC
>JAAYKS010000372.1 GCA_012522285.1 Clostridiaceae bacterium
ACGATCCCGTTGACGACACCTGCGAGCAATCCCAGTGACCGGTTGGCAGCGTTGAGAAACCCAATTCTGGAGAAAAAAGCGTTGAGTACACCCGACACCAGGCGGAAGAGAATCAGCACCCCCACGAAAACCAGGATCGCGGCGATCCCCGTCAGGAGAAGCCGGAAAGCGGTCTCTGCGAGCTGGTCGGCGCTTTCCGTCAGAGGAGACGACAGGTCGAGCTTCCCTGCCAACGGTTTTTCGAGAAATCCGGGCAAATGCAGCGCATCGATCGATTCCCCGATGGTCTGCCCTATGTCGTCCGCACGGTGTAGGAAAAAGGTACGGATCCCGTCTCTCATTTTCCCAAAAACACCGCCCGCATCCGATAAAGCCGCCGCGATCGGGCGCGCCAGTATGAATGCGGCCAGATAAGCACCCAAAGTGGAAACCAGCGCGGTCACCATCGTGATCAGCCCCTTTTTGAATCCGATCACGGCAAACAGCACGATAACGGCAATCACCAAAAGGTCGGGTATACCAAGCGATACGGGCATTGGATGTCTCCTCCTCTTCTTGCTTGCCTTCACGGCAGGCACTAGACCCCTGTCAGGGTTGTGCGGCGGCTGCGGTCGTCGGCGTTGCTTCCACCGGAGATATCTTAAGTGGTCGGTTCCCCACCTGTTTCTACCGTGGTACCGGCAGTTGTTTCCGTGGGGGCTGTCGAGGCAACGGTGGTCGGAACCGGCGTTGCGGTGGTCGGAGCGGGGGCATCCTCCTGCCGATAGATGCCGGCAGGCAGGGGTAAGCCGGAGTTGGGCGCACCTGGAATCGCCCGTACCGGATCAAAGGGCAGTGCCACATCGTTGTACAAGAATCCGTACAATCCCGGTATGATCCCGTTCAAATCGGCCCGGATCATATAATCCGTCGTCTCGTAAAATTCTTCATTGTATTTGAGCGGATCCGGCACCTGTTTTTGCCGGATTTCCTTACTCATCGACTGTACTACATTGAGTGCGAGTTTCGAAATTTCACCCTTATGCAGAGTGGTATAGATGCACTTCATACCCTCTTCGACCATTCTATATTTCTTGGTCAAACTCGCGCGCATAAAGGAATCAAACACCGCCTGAAGAACGGCTCGTTGCCTTGCCATCCGGCGGTAGTCGCTCGATCCGTGCCGGACACGTGCATACGCGACCGCCTGGCGGCCGTCCAGATGTTGCATTCCGCCCTGTATCAGATACTCCGACTCCCCTCGTTCCGGAAACCATACGTTCTGGTTCCCGATGCACTCATTGATACTGAATAGAAAGTCTTCGCTGTCCGACAGATCGATGAACAGTTCGATGCCGCCGATGATGTCGATCAGCCGCTCCGCCTCGTTGATGTTGACCGATACATAGTCGGTCAGGCTCAGCCGCAAATTCTCGTTCAGCGCCAGCAATGTCGACGACGCCCCGCCTAGCGCATGGGTTTCCGTCAGTTTGACCGGATCGTCCCGCCCCGGCATGTATACGGCCAGGTCGCGCTGGAGTGATGTCAGCTTGACGACATTGTTGTCCATATCGACGGTTACGATCATCATAACATCGCTGTTGTTGTAGGTTTCCCCGTCGACTTCCCGCCGATCGTCGACCCCGAGCAGCAGGATGTTGCGTATCCCGTTCATTTCCGGCACCGGATTGGTGAGAGGCAATGTCGTATAGGTCGGCGGCGCGGTGGCACCGGACGCAAGAGTCGGCTCGGTGGGATTCTGGATCAATCCGATCATATGCCGCCAAATCGCGTACCCGCCGACACCGGCGACCAGCAGTACGAGCAGCAACGCGATGCCGACGCCCCGCAGCACCTTCATGCCCGGGTGTGCGCGCCGGCGGACCTTGCGGCTTCGAGGGACGGGACCCTTGCGCCGAACCGGTTGGGACGCGATCCTGCGGATGTCCTCCGCATTTGCGCCAGCAG
>JAAYKS010000057.1 GCA_012522285.1 Clostridiaceae bacterium
ACCTGTTCCAAAAACGCGGGGGTATCCCCGGCTCGGAGGGCATCGGCAAGAGCCCTCGCACGGCGTGTCTCACGGAAAAAGTGCAGCGCGCGCAACAAAGCGCGATCGGAGAGGGTGTCCGCGAGCATAGACAACCGCGCGTCAAAAGCAGCCGGGTCGACCTCGGCCAGCACCTCCACTCCCATGGCATGCGCGACCCGGGACATGTCGTGCGGAATCGATGCGTAGGCAGCCGTCAGATCCGCATGACTGCCACCGGTATCGGTGACAGCGATCGAAAGACCAGCCAGGGCAGCTGCCCCGTCCACGGGTTCGGACACGGGGCACAAAGGCTCCCCAAAGTCGATCAACTGGATCCCCCCGAGCGCGCACGCCCTCTGCTTCATCAGCCCGCAGGGCATGCCAAAATACCGGTTTTCCGCATATTGGCCCGTCTGGGCCATTTCCACCGGTGAAATCCGACCGTCGTTGTATAGATTGTTGAAGATGCGCGCAACCAGCAGTTCGAATGCCGCCGACGAACTCAATCCCGCTCCGCGCGGGATGCGGCTGGTCGTGGCGGCCACGAATCCGCCGATGCGGTATCCGTGTTGTACGAACCAGGCGGCGACACCTCGGATCAAGGCCGCCGAGTGACCGGCCTCGACCGGTTGAGGATCCGTCTTGCGCAGATCCACCCGATCGGGCCGCCCCATCCCTTCGGAAGACAAAACCACCATCTGCGCACCAGTCGCGCGGGCCACCGCCAGGGTGTCCAGGCCGACCGCCGCACACAATACGCATCCGCGCTGGTGGTCGGTGTGATTGCCGCCGATCTCGGTGCGCGCGGGAGAGGAGAAAACGCGCAATGGACCATCGTCCGCCGCGATCTCTCCGATGCGGCTCAACAATCCGCGGAGCCGGTCGGACTCCCCGCTGACCGGAAGGCCCTCGTTCGAGCTGGTCCGGAGCGCGGCCAGTGCCGCGGCATACCGATCCAGATGATTCATTTCCAAGCCGTCATAGGCCGTCATATACCCTCCCCCCCGGCGCGATGAGGTGCGTTGGCACCCCCGTCCGGACGTCGATCAGGATCTTTGATCTGCGTCATTTATTATATCAATGTGCAGAGTGGAACCGATCTGTTATAATGACAGCGCAAAAACAGAAGGACGGTTCCCCTATGCCGATCAAAGAAGCCCGTTGTACCAATTGCGGTTCCATCTTGATGGCCGACACCAATGAAGACACAGTCAAGTGTCTGTTCTGTCGTGCGGTGATGGATACATCCGATGCGTTTTCCGTGGCCGCGAACCCGGAAGGGTACGAGTTCCCGAACGAACCGCAGCCCGAGGAAGATGTGGCCGCCAATGCCGCCTCGATTTACAATAAAGCGCTGAAACAGGCGCACACCTCCAAAAAGGCGCAAGGCATCGCCCGGACTTCGCAGCCGAAGACGGCCACCGCGCAAGCCCAGTCGGCTGCGCCGCGCGCGCAGGTCGAAAAGATCGAGATGCCTTCCGCGAAACTCTCGACATCCGCCAAAATCAAGATCGCGGCCTTTATCGGGGTGCTGTGTCTCCTGATCGCGGC
>JAAYKS010000058.1 GCA_012522285.1 Clostridiaceae bacterium
AGACCAGCGATTTATACGAGTCGATGGGTTCGGACGCTTTTATCGAGCGGATCGCGCGCGAGAAGCTCAATATGCTCCGGCCGGGTGAGATTCTGTTTGTGGACTAACGCACAGACCGGAACCCCCGAACAGCAAGAAATATACAGATAAACGCGGTCACCGGGGCCGCGTTTTTGTTTGCCGAATTTTAGTGAGATTTTACCGCGAGGACTAAATTTCTCGACGTCCTTCGAGCGCCATCGAGAGGGTTGCCTCGTCCGCGTATTCCAGATCTCCTCCCATCGGCAATCCGTGTGCGATGCGGGTGGTACGGATGCCGGCGGGTTTGAGAAGACGCGCGATGTACATTGCGGTCGCCTCCCCCTCGACGGTCGGGTTGGTGGCGAGGATGACCTCTTCGATGTCCGTATCCTCGCGCAGACGTGCAAGCAGTTCCTTGAGCTTGATCTGGTCCGGTCCGATGCCTTTCATCGGGGAGATCGTGCCGTGCAGCACGTGGTACAGCCCTTTGTACTCGTGGACCCGCTCGATCGAGGCGACGTCGCGGGGGCTTTCCAGTACGCAAATCACACACCGGTCCCGCGATGTGGAGGTGCAGATCTCGCAGGGGTCGGTGTCGGTCAGGTTACAGCACACCGAACACAGCCGTGTGTCCCGGGCGGCTTCTATAATGGCGTCCGCGAGAGCCGCGGATTTCTCGCGCGGAAGGCTGAGGATATGGAACGCCAGGCGTTGTGCGGTTTTGGTCCCGATCCCTGGCAATTTGCCGAGTTCGCTAACCAGCCGGGCGATCGTGGGGGCGTAACGGGCCATGGCGTCCTACTTTCCCGATCGTGTGTTACTAAATTGTCTGTGTGCTAAATCGCTCGGCGTCTAGAAATGCGGCATTCCCATGCCGCCGGTCACCCGCGACATGCGCTCTGCGGAGATCTCCTCGATCTTGCGCATCGCCTCGTTGATCGCCGCAACCACCAGATCCTGGAGCATCTCGACGTCTTCGGGATCGACCACACCCGGGTCGATGGACAGCGATACCACCTCGTGAGATCCGTTGACGACTGCTTTGACGGCGCCGCCGCCCGCGGTGGCATCCGCGGTGAGGGTCGCGACTTCTTCCTGTGCTTTCTCCATGTCTTTTTGCATTTTTTGCGCCTGAGCGAGCAGCTGGTTCATATTGCCGCCTCCGCCCATGCCGGGGAAGCCCCCGAAGCCTTTTCCTTTGGCCATGTAGGCCACCTCCTAAAATAAATCTTGTATAGCCGGTGTGCCGTCCGGTGGGAGCGGCAGATCCGCTATTCGTTATAGGTGAAGGGAATTCCCAAATCGTCAGCCGAGCGGCGCACCTTGCGAACCCACTCCGCATCTTTCCAGGTGGTCTGTGCGGCAGGAGCCTCCACCGTGACATCGGTTCGGATCACCAGTTCTACCGGACCGCCGGCTGAGGCCGCCAAGGCTTCTTTGATTATAGTATCGTTGCCTTTTCTTGTCACTTCCGTCTGATTTGCGCTTTCCTCGGGCGTGAAATACACGGTCACAAGCCCTCCGTCAAAACGGACCCTTGCGGGGCGCAGGTACAAATACAGCACCATCTGGCCGGAATTGCACAGAGTGGTCAGCATGTCTTCCCAAGCCTGATGCAGGACATCGGACGGATATGCCGCCGCGTCGGCCGCATGTGCCGCTGCGTCAGTAGCTTGTGCTACTGCTAGTGCTACTGCGCCGGCCGGAGGTGCCGCCGCTTCCATCGGATGAGCAGGTGTGTCAGTCGATAGGGTTGGGGCAGAAGGAGGAGTGGAACGTTCCGGTTCCGGCTGGGGATCGGGAGCCGTCACTTCCGGCAGATCCTCGAGGTCGGATGCGTCTTCCTCTTGCTGAGACGGCGGGAAGTCCGGGGAGGGTTCATACGCGTCTTCTTCCCAAACCTCCGGTAGATCATCTGCCTCGGGGGGAACGGGCTCCTCCATCTCCTCCGCGGGCGAATCCTGAACGGAAGCAGGTGCGGAAGGAGCAGAAGCCACAGGCGTGGGTGGTTCGGGCTTGGGAACCGCTGGTGCGGTGTCTTGCAGGGGCGGTGGAGTTGGAAGGTTCGGCTTCGCCGCGGGCGGTGCCACAGGCGCGATGGATTGCGGCATCGCCGTCACCAGCGTTGCTTTCGCGACGGGCGGGGCAACGGGCGTCTCATGAAAAGTCGGGATTGGATTGGCGGTTCCGCGCGTTTCCGGGGTCTGGATGTCATCGCTTTCCGTCCGCGCGGTCTGCATAATGCGGATCAATGTGATTTCAAACAATGTACGCGGGTCGGGCGCCCAGCGGAGGTTGGAGAGCAGCTCCGACAGGTCACGGACGATCGCCAGCAGGGTGTCCAGACGGTAACGGCCAGCCAGGGTGCGCATCCCCTGAATCGCCTCCGAAGAGGCGCGTACGAGTGTGTCGGGGCGTGTGGAGACCTGGCACATCATGATGTCCCTGTAATAGGCTGCCAGATCGGAAGTGAACCGGACGACATCGCGGCCGTCCAGGATCATCGCGTCGGTGAGCTCCATGGCGCGCGCGGCGTCGCGGGCAGCCATCGCACAGCCCATGTCGTACATGAACGTGTCGTTGACGACACCTGCCAGGGAGAGCACATCGTCCCGCGTGATCTCTTCCACGAAGGTTGCGCGACACTGGTCGAGCAGGCTGATGGCATCTCGCAGTGCGCCGTCCGAGAGCGTCGCAACCGCCTCGAGCGCGTCGTCCGTCACCCGGATTCCATCCGCGTCCGAAATCTCGCGCAACCGACCGACGATGCCCGCCACCGGAATGCGATGGAAATCGTAGCGTTGGCAGCGGGAGACGATGGTCGACGGGATGCGGTGCGGATCGGTCGTGGCGAGGATAAACACCGCGTGGGCGGGAGGTTCTTCCAGTGTTTTGAGCAGCGCGTTGAAGGCGCCGGGAGATAGCATGTGGACCTCGTCCACGATATAAACCTTGTACCGGGCGAGCGTAGGCAAAAACTGAACCTCGTCGCAGATCCGGCGGATGTTGTCGACGCTGTTGTTGGAAGCGGCGTCTACTTCGACGACATCCAGCAGGGATCCGTCGAGGATGCCTTTGCAGATATCACATTCGTTGCAGGGGTTGCCGTCCTGGGGGTTCAGGCAATTGATCGCCCGTGAAAACAGCTGGGCAAGCGTGGTCTTGCCGGTGCCTCGGGTGCCGGAGAACAGATAGGCGTGGGAGATGTTGCCGGAGACCACCGATTGGCGGAGAGCGGCGACCGTGTGTCGCTGTTCGACCACTTGGTCGAAATTGCGCGGCCTCCATTCACGGTACAGTGCGATACGGGACATGGGTTCACCTCCGTGTGGCAGGTTCCGGCGAAAACCAGAAAAACACCATGCCCGGTCCGCAGCCGTTCGCAGGCTTTTCCGCGGCGCCTACGGTTTGCCGCTTACCGCTGCTTCCTTCCGGACCTGACGGGATTCACGGGCCGCATCGCGCGGGACCAACGTTCGGCTGCGGGCCGGGCACGGTGTGTCGTTTTATCCAGACGCCATTATATCACACGGTTGAGGGCGGGTCACCGCCGTAGGGAGGGGGTTTAGCGGGAAGGAAAGCGAAGTAGCGAGAGTCTGGGTCGCCTCTTTTTTCTTTTTTCCCGGATGTTGTCAAACGGCGAGAAAACCGGTCATAAATCTTGTGCGGTGTGTCGGTTTGACGCGAACGTCACACGTTGGTATAATCTGTTCAATCCGTGTGTAATATACGGGTAATAATTTAGACTTTTTGAACAGGCTTGCTCGATTCCACGGTCAGCCTGTTCTTTTCGGGTTTTTGGATCCAGGCGGCGAGCCGGACGATCCGGCCCACATTGGAGGTAGCATGGCAGACAAACAGGCTCCGCGGCGGAAGCAACACGCTCTATTGGCAGGACTCGCAGCCGCGCTGATTGTCACCCTTCCCATTTTGGATTTACATCTTCCTTTTCCAACCGCAAAAGTCAACGAAACCACCCCGTCCGAGGTCGTCCAGACCGAAGAAGTCGGCACGGTATCCATCGCCGGCGAAACACCGGAGGCGACCGCCGCGGACGAAAGCGTATTTGATTTTGAAGTCAGCCTCGACGCCGGTACACCAGGAGTCTTAAACCGCGGCGACGTATTGTCCCAGGCTGTGACCGAACATGTCGAGAACATGGCCCGCTCGGTGGCGAACACGGTGCCGATTTTTATCTTTGAGGTCCGTACCGTCTATGTGGCTTCCGCGAACGCCGCTGCCTATGTGAGCCCATCCGAAGAAGCGCCCCACGTGATCGCGTTCCGCTGGGGCGACACCCTGGCGGTGACCGGCGTAGCGGACGGCTGGATGCGGATTCAGTACCAGGGCAACATCATGTATGTCCTGGAAAGCGATATAACCGACGAGATCGTGTTCGTTCCGGCCGACCAGACCTTGTTTGTGCTCGCGACTGACGAAGCGGATCTCAAACTCTACGCCGCTCCTTCCCGGGACGGGGAGGTGCTGAAGGAAATCTGGTTTGCGGACCGGGTGACTTCCGTGGAAACTTCTCCGGAGTGGGTCAAGGTCGTGACCGAGGCCAAAGTCGAGGGATATCTTCCCGCATCGATTCTGACGAAAGATGTCGTGTTTGCCCAAGGCAGTTATA
>JAAYKS010000373.1 GCA_012522285.1 Clostridiaceae bacterium
ATCTCCTCGTAGCCATGCAGCGCGCACACCTGGGCAAAAACCTGCTCGGCGTGCCTCCACCGGGCCACCTCGGCCGGCAGAATATCCCGTGTGCCTTTGGGTGCGCTGATTTTCATGTCTGACCTCCCGTGTGGTTGCTCAAAGTAGTGATTCATTATATAGCATCGCCCGCCAAAATTCATCTGGTCGTTCGATCGGGGTGGCGTATCGGGCTTGTCGCAAGGAAAAGACCGCCCGGATAGCGGACGGTCTTACCCTGCGTGTAATCGGGTTTTGATGCGGTATGCGGAATCCGCAACGAGTGGAATTACTGGATCCCGGGGATGGACGGCAACGTCGAGAACCCTTGCTCCAGCTCTTCGTCGGTCGGGATGTAGTCGTTCATTTTTCCGGCTTTGTAATCCATGAATGCCTGCATATCGTAGTTTCCGGTACCCGTCAATCCAAACAGGATGGTTTTGCTTTCACCGGATTCTTTGCATTTCAGAGCTTCGTCGATGGCCGCACGGATAGCATGTGCAGATTCGGGTGCCGGCAGGATGGTTTCGACCCGCGCAAACAAGGTTGCGGCATCGAACACTTTGGACTGCTCCACCGACACTGCTTTATCGAGGTAACCATCGTGATACAGCTTGGAAAGCAAGGGGCTCATCCCGTGATACCGGAGTCCGCCCGCATGGTTGGGCGACGGAATAAAACCGCTGCCCAGTGTGTACATCTTGGAAAGCGGGGTCACTTTGCCGGTATCACAGAAGTCATAGGCAAATTTGCCGCGGGTCAGAGAGGGGCAGGAGGCGGGTTCGACCGCAATGAAATGGGGGCCCTTCTTGCCGGTGAGTTTGTCTCCCATGTAGGCCGACATGAGTCCTCCCAGGTTGGAGCCGCCACCTGCGCATCCGATGACGATGTCCGGGTACTCGTCGACTTTCTCCATCTGCCGTTTGGCTTCCAGCCCGATCACTGACTGATGGAGCAGGACCTGGTTGAGCACCGACCCGAGCACATAGCGATATCCTTCCGACCCGGTCGCCAGCTCGATCGCTTCGGAGATCGCACACCCGAGGCTGCCGCCGGTATTGGGGTGTTCTGCCAGAATCGCGCGGCCGACTGCGGTCGTCTCGCTCGGGCTCGCAATCACGTTGGATCCAAATGTCTCCATGACGGCTTTGCGGTAAGGTTTCTGCTGTGAAGAGACTTTGACCATGAATACGGTCAGATCCAAACCGAAATAGGCACACGCCATGGAAAGCGCAGTTCCCCACTGGCCGGCTCCGGTTTCCGTGGTCAGTCCCTTCAATCCCTGTTGCTTGGCATAATACACCTGCGCAGCCGCAGAATTGAGTTTATGACTGCCGGAGGTGTTGTTGCCCTCAAACTTGTAGTAAATTCTGGCAGGTGTCCCGAGTGCCTTCTCCAGTTCATACGCCCGGATGACCGGTGAGGGGCGGAAGATCCGGTAGAAGTCCTGGATGCCTTCCGGGATGTCGATGAACCGGTCGGTCTCGTTCATCTCCTGTTTCGCAAGTTCTTCACAGAAAATCGGATACAATTCTTCGGTTTTGATCGGCTGGTGCGTGCCCGGATGCAGATACGGCGCGTGCTGTTCTTTCATGTCCGCACGCATGTTGTACCATTGCCGCGGAATCTCGGATTCTTCCAGATAGATCTTTTTCGGTACTTTCGCGCTCATGTCTTTTCCTCCTCTTTTTTTATGAAACCCTTGTTTTTGAAAATAACAAAAAAGCTCCTGTCCCTGTTCTGGGACAAGAGCCTTCACTCCTGCGGTGCCACCCGGATTGGCCGTTCCAAACGACCCACTCTGCCATGCACTACCATGCATGCTCCGTTGTAACGGTCGGATCCCGTCGACGCCTACCCGCGTCCGTTGCCGGACTTGATCGGATCGCCCTCCTGAGCCCATTCGCTGCGGTTCCGTCTGCCGCGATTCCACCATCCGCGGCTCTCTGGAAAACGTTTCTCGCAGGTACTCTTCTCAGTCATCGGTTTGACATATGAATTAGTCCCCATACTAGACCGTCTTGTGAAACCTGTCAAGCGTTAATGGAACGGGTGTTTACAAAACAACAGGCACACTGCACGTCTCATGGCATTTTGCCGTATACTCGGATGGACAAACCATCCGTCCGGAGGAGCCGACTATGATGAACGGAAAGATCGATCTGCGCAGTGACACCGTTACGCACCCGACGCCAGCGATGCGACAGGTTATGGCCACCGCGCCGGTCGGAGACGATGTGTACGGAGACGACCCCACCGTCAATGAGCTGGAACGCAAAGCGGCCTGCGTCACTGGAAAAGAAGCGGCTCTGTTTGTCGCCAGCGGCACGATGGGAAACCAGCTTGCACTGGCTGTCCATGTGAACCGGGGGGACGAGGTCATCCTGCCGGAGAACTGTCATATCGTTGTACATGAAGCCGGTGGCGGGGCGTATCTGGCAGGAGCGCAGTTCCGCACATTGCCCGCGGCGCGCGGTGTGCCCATGCATCCCGCGGATGTGGAACGAACTGTGCGCAGGACACCGGATGACTTGCATTCACCCAGGACTGCGCTGATCTCCTATGAGAACGCGGACTCCGACGGATTGGTGCGGCCGCTGTCCTGGATGGATGACATCCGCAATATCGCGGACCGCTACGGCATCCCCGTCCATATGGACGGAGCGCGACTGTTCAATGCCGCAGCCGTTTTGAACGTCGACGCCGCCAGGATTGCGGAACGGGTAGACTCCGTTATGTTCTGCCTGTCCAAAGGATTGTGCGCCCCTGTCGGTTCCATGCTCTGCGGGACGCGCGACTTTGTGGAGCGCGCGCGCAGATTGCGCAAACGGATCGGCGGAGGGATGCGACAGACAGGGATCCTCGCGGCGGCCGGGTTGATCGCCATCGATGAAATGCCGGGGCGGCTGGCGGAAGATCACTCGCACGCACGCATACTCGCGACTGCGCTATCCGGTATCCCCGGCATTTCGCTCGAGGAAACCATGTCGGAAATCAACATGGTTTGGTTCCGCTTGCAGGGGTATCCGTTGACGGAAACCGAACTGGTGGAGAAACTGGCGTATGAGAACGTTGTGGTCAATGAAGCCGAGGACGGACTTTTCCGCTTTGTAACACATTACTGGGTCGATGCCAGAGACGTATCACGCGTGGCGACCCTGCTCCGGA
>JAAYKS010000374.1 GCA_012522285.1 Clostridiaceae bacterium
AAATTTTTGTGGATGGCCCAGATGATGTCGTTGCTTTTTTCGCGCTGGACGACGGGCGGGTCGCCGCAGCCGGATCCTTTCTCCGGAACGCGTCCGGTCTGACGGATCCCAATGCCATTTTGGTCAGCTCCACCTGGGGAAACTATGAGGATTGGGACTTCGACCGTCTCGCCTTCTTTCTGGATTCGCGCAAAGATACCAGGCGATAACGGCTCGTTTTTCCGGGTTTCCTTTTCCCGTTCATAGAAAAATGCGCATTGAAAAATATGGAAAATATATTACACTATAAATAATTTCATTCGCTTTTTTGTCACCAGCCGGGAAAGAAATGTGCCATGGCACGTACGTCTCGAAAAGGCATCCCGCCGCGCAATCCTCTGCTGGCGATCCAGTGGCCCGCTCAAGTCGAACGGCGCGACGCGGGCATGTTTGATGTCTTTTTCCGATCGCCCAATCGGGATCGGTTACAGATCCCGCACTGGCGCGGGCGGGTGTTTTCGGCCAAGGAGGGCACCAGGCTGGACTATGCGTCCAGTGCGGGTCGCCGCTTGATTCTACAACTGGATCCGTTGCCCGAGGTCACGCGATTGTGGCCGTTTTCGGTCGAAATCCCGATCTTGAAACCTGTGCGCGGGCGGATGGCGGTCCTGTTCCCGGATCTGGTCATTGCATTATACGACGGGCGGTGGGCGGTCGTGGTGTGTCGTACAGCGGCCGGTATGGCCTCCGTGGAAGGCAAGTCAACCTGGGCGTCGGTCCAGGCTTACGCGGAGCGATACGGGTTCGGCGCCCTCATGACCGACGGGATGATCACCGCGTTCGATCTTGCCCGGGTGAAAGTGCCGAAGGGATTTGCCTCCGCGCTGTCGGACGCGGTACAGGAAGCCGGCCGGCTCGCGCGTCCCGATGTGGAGCGCATCATGGCGCAGTTTGGGGTCACCCGCCAGCAGATGTTGGCGGTCGTCTTGCGGGAGCCAATGGCCTATCGGCCCACCCCCGGCTATATCGACTGGGTCGGATCTCTCCCCGACGCGGCAATCGAGGGGCCTTCCTGACTTCTCCTATTGACGATAATCCGGATCGGGCGCATACTTCAAGATGCAAATGGGAATCATTCGCATTATTGTGAATGCCCACCGGCCCGATCCCTTTCATGAGCGGTCGGTCACACTACTCGATGTCTCGGAGGACCGACATGAAATCCCTGTTTGGTAGACCCCTTCCCATGAAAAGACCGCTCGTCGCGACGCTTGTTATGCTGGTCGCGGCCTGTCTGGTACTGACGGCAGTCGTCGGATGCGACACCACTGGACGGACGGACCCCCGGGATCCGGATACCCTCTCGGTTGTCGCCAGCTTTTTTCCCATGTATGACTTCGCCCGCAAGATCGCCGGCGACCGGGCCGACGTCCGCCTGATGGTGCCCGCCGGCAGCGATCCGCACACCTGGGAACCGACGGCGGCGGACATCGCGGACCTCGCGCGCTCCGACCTGTTCGTATACAGCGGTGCGGGGATGGAGCACTGGGCGGACGATGTGATTGCCGCGGCGTCCAACGGCGAGTTACAAGTACTCGAGGCCTCCGTCGGCGTCACCCTGCGGAGCGGCGGACATACCGAAGACCACGAGGAAGAAGAGTCGGCCGACGATCACGACGGGATGGATCCCCATGTCTGGCTCAGTCCTGTCAATGCCAAGATCCAGATGGCCAACATTCGCGATGCGCTGATCGCCGCCGATCCGGGCGGGGCGGTGACATATCAAGCCAATTATAACCACTGGGCCGCCGAGGCCGACACGCTGGACGCGGACTTCCGCGACGCGCTTGCACCTTATGCCGGGCGCGGGATCGTCGTCGCCCATGAAGCGTTCGGGTATCTGTGTGACGCCTATGGCCTGGAACAGATCGCTGTCGAAGGATTGACCCCGGACAGCGAACCCGACCCCGCGCGGGTCGCCGAAATCATCCGGCTGGCACAGGAATACGACGTCAAGGTGGTATTTTTCGACAAGACCGCGAGCTCCAAGGTAGCGGACACCATCGCGGCGGAAGTCGGCGCGCGGGTGGACGTGCTCGATCCGGCGGCTTCCGTCGATCAGGATCGCATTGAAAACGGCGAGGACTGGTTTTCGATCATGCGGGACAACTTGCGAGCGCTGGCCGCGGCTTTTGATTGACACATCGGAGGGAGCGGAGATGACACATTTGCTCGAAGTGAAAAATGTACGATTTGGATATGGAGATCGCAGTTTGCTGCAACAGGTTTCCTTTACCGTCGCCCCCGGGGAGTTCGTCGGGGTCATCGGGTCCAACGGCACCGGCAAAAGCACGCTGCTGCGGCTGCTGCTCGGCGAACTGAAGCCGGACGCCGGCACCGTCCGCCTGCTGGACAGTCCGGTTCTGGAAGGCGGGGCGCTGCCCGGCGTCGGCTACGTGCCGCAACAAGGGCTCTCCGCGGTGCGGGGATTTCCCGCAACCGCAGAGGAGATTGTCCTGTCGGGACTCTACACCTCCATTGGGACCATCCGACCCGCACGCGCCCGCCACCGCACCGAAGCGCGCAATGCCTTGGCGCGGGTGGGACTTGCCGACGCCGCGCGCATGCCCACGGGCTCGATGTCGGGCGGCCAGCTCCAGCGGGTGCTGCTCGCCCGGGTCCTGGTCGCGCACCCGCGCCTGTTGCTCCTGGACGAACCCATGACCGGCATTGACACAGACTCCGCGGACGAAATGTATCGCCTGCTGCGTTCCCTAACCCGGGAAGAGGGAACCGCCGTCCTGATGGTGACCCACGACCTCGCGCGGGCAAGAGAGGAACTGGACCGGGTGCTCTGTCTGGAGTACGGGATTCTGGTCGAAGTGGAAAAAGAGCAGATCGAACACGAACTGCAACATCGTCACCGCCACCCCGGCATCGACGGCATCCCGCTACCGGAGGCATGGGACGAAGAGGCCCCGCATGCCATCGCACCGGCCTGTGGCTGGCCCGCTCCTGTCAACAGCGTCGGCCGCACGTCGGAGGCGGACTGATATGGATATTTTTGAATTCGACTTTATGCGCCGCGCGTTTCTGGTGGGGCTGCTATTGGCGGTGATCATCCCCTGTGTGGGAGTGGTCATGGTGTTCAAGCGCATGTCCATGGTCGGAGATGCGCTCTCCCACTCCTCCCTGGCGGGGGTCGCGGTCGGGTTGCTGTTCGGCTTCAACCCCGTGCTCGGAGCCATCGGGGCGAGCCTTGTCGCCGCGATGGGGATCGAGGCGATCCGCAAGCGCATCCCCAAGTATTCCGAAATGGCCATCGCGATCGTGCTGTCGGCGGGCATCGGTCTCGCCGGCGTGCTGTCCGGGTTCGTCCAGAGTGCCGCGGGTTTTTCCAGCTTCCTGTTCGGCAGCATCGTCGCGATCACGGATCTGGAACTCGGCATTGTCGTCACCATCGCCGCCCTCGTGCTGCTGAC
>JAAYKS010000375.1 GCA_012522285.1 Clostridiaceae bacterium
GGTGGGCAGATTTTGACTTTTTCAACATGCTCAGAGGAGACAGTGCCGTTGCGTGGCTTGTGGCGCACGAGGGACTTTCCGAAGCAGACGCGCAGATCCTCGTCGACGATTTTGCCGACTCGGAGTTTATCGAGGACAACTCTGATCCAACCGTGACAACGATCGATTTGCGTGACGTGGCTCTACATCTGATGTATTTCCCCGACGGCACCATGGTCAGCGACGCCACTCCGCGTCCTTCAGCCTTGATCGACCTGTACAATCTGTACCATGTGGATCCGGATCTAGTGCTGCACTCGTTCTTCTATTATATTACGGTTGCCGAAGGGGTCGTCGTTTCTGTCGATCAGGTGTATTGGCCATAGAGCCCCGTAGACAGGAGATTCGGTCATCTTCCGTTACAATCCGGCTGAAAAATCCGTCTCCGCGGTGTACATCGCGGCGTGTTTGTTTCCGCCATGAAAGTCACTGCCCGCGGTGATCAGAAGCCCGGCCGTCAATCCGGCCGCGAGCACCTCCGCGCGCACCTCCGGCGTCGCCTCGCCGTGGAACGCCTCGACCCCCGACAGTCCCCACCCGTGCAGTTTTTTCAGCACGTCCACCAGCAGGTTTCCCTCCAGCCCCGCCGCCTCGCCGGTCCAGCGGTACACATGCGGATGCGCCAGCACCGACAATCCTCCGTGCGAAGCCAAAAAATCGATGGCAGAACGCAAGCTGGGGCGTTCCCGCGGGGCATACCCGGGTCGGCCCGGTCCCAGATACCGGTTGAAAGCGTCCCGCCGATCCTGCGCATACCCTTTACGGACCAGGATGTTGGCGGCCTGCACGCGACCGACCACGACGTCGCCATCCGGGCGATCCGCGAAGTCTTCCTCTGCGTCCAGAATCTCCCCCTCCGCCTCGAGCTCCTCCAGTGTGATCGGCATTCCAAGCTTTGTGAGCAAAGCGCACATCTGCCGATTGCGCTCCCTCCGGTGTCCGCGCAACACACGCAGCCAGTCTTCGACTGCCTCGATACCGCCCAAGGGGAAGTACCCCAGCAGATGGACCTCGATCGCCCTGCCCGGCCGCACCTCGTAATCCACACTCAATTCGACACCGGGGACAAACTGCGGGGCCCCCTCCCCGATTGCCGCAAGCTCCGCCCGGACGGCAGGCAATGCCGCGAGCGTGTCGTGGTCGGTCACGGAAAACGCGCGCAATCCGCCGGCGACCACCATGCGGACCAGCACGTCCGGCGGGGTGGTCCCGTCGGAGGCGTTGGTGTGCAGATGCAGGTCACAGGCACCTTCCGCGACCATTCTACGGATCCGCTGCTCTGCCTCGTGCAACTGTTCCGGTGAAACACCGGTACCCGGAGAGGGATGTGAAGAACGGTTGTCTTTCTTCATGGTGCTTCGCTCCTTGTGCCCCCGCTTCGGTTTCTACGATTCGGCTTCGTCCCCGCCGGGATGAAAAGAGGCCCGCCGGCGGCAGGCCTCTTCCATGGTTCGTATCGTGCGGGCGGTCAGTTCTCCTCGGCCGCGCGCGCTTTGGCGTCGGCGATGACCTTGTCCATGATGATTTGCGGCGCGGGGTCGTACCGCGCGAATCCGATCACATAATACCCGCGGCCTTGCGTCATCGACTTGAGGTCGGTGGCGTACTTGGCCATCTCGGAAGTCGGGGCTTCGGCGGTGACCACCTGTTCGCCCTCGTCGTTGGGGTTGATGCCGATGATCCGGCCGCGACGCTTGTTGAGATCTCCCATGATGTCCCCCAGGAACGCGTCCGGGATCGTGATCTCCACGTGCGAGA
>JAAYKS010000376.1 GCA_012522285.1 Clostridiaceae bacterium
GCAGGGAATGCTCACCGGCAAATACAAAGACCTCGACCACCTGCCCGACGGCAGCCGCGCGACCAACGACAAGATGAACCGGTTTATCCAGCGCTACCTCAACGCGGAAACCCTGGACAAGGTCCGCCGGCTGGGTGCGGTCGCGGACGGCCTGGGCATCCCGCTCGCGCAGATGGCTCTCGCCTGGATCCTGGAGGAAGACAACGTCGCGAGCGCTCTGATCGGCGCCTCCCGGCCCGAACAGGTCGACCAGAACGTCAAGGCCTCCGGGTATGTCTTGCCCGCAGACGCGCTCAAGGAAATCGACACGATCCTGGGCTAAAAGGTTGGACATAAACAACCTGTATAACGATCCCTTCAAAGCGGAGCCCGGAAGCGCGGCTCCGCTTTTCTTTGCCTATTTCGCAAAATCCGGCGAATATTCTGCCGTTTGGGCATTGGCAGACGCATGCGCGGGCCGGATGTATGGCCTTCCTAGTTGTTGTTCATATGCGTCCGGTGGTACGCCTGGCGGAACTCGCTCGGCGTGATGTCATGGTACCGCTTGAACAGCTTCAGGAAATACTTGTCGTCATGGAACCCCAGCGCAGCCGCGATCTCGCGGACCGGGCGATCGGATTGGCACAGCATCTCGCGGGCCTTGGCAAGCTTGAGCTTGTTGATGTACTCCTGCATGCACATGCCCATGTTTTTCTTGAAATACCGGGCGAGGTACTCGCGGGAATAGTTGAACTCGTGCGCGACGTCCCGCAGCGAGAGGGCGCGGGTGATGTGGGCGCGGATCCACTCCAGGATCCGGGACATGTTTTCGCGGGGGACGCGCTGTACGTGCCCGAATCGCACGGTCGCCTGCTGGGTGAGCTCAATCAACAGCGAGGTCAGCGCATACTCCGCGCCGAGTTCGGAGTAATACCCGGACTCATGGATGTGCATGAGCTGGCGGCACAGGATCCCGAGCCGGTCGACACTTTCCGCGCGGAAAAACCCCGGGATCAGCACCTGATCCCGGAGCCCTTCGAAATAGGGGTTGTTGCCCGCCAGCCGCAGATCCTCCTCCGCCTCTCGCGCATCCAGGACCTCGAAGGTACCGTCACAGGTGAAATGCATCCAGTAGAAAGCCGTCCCGGCGGGAGATTCCGCATACCCCTCGTGGACACGGCCCGGGAGCAGTACCAGCACGTCGCCTTCACCGACGGCGTGGCGTTCTTCGTCCTGGCGCAGGTATGTGGTCCCCCGGAGACCCACGATCACCTCGATGTCGTCGATGGTCCGGGCGCGGTGGGACCACGGGCGGTCCGCTGTGAACACGCCCGCGCGGACCAGACGGAGAGGTCGACGGATGTCGGCGCGCAGATAAAACATAGTCAATATTGTCCACCCGTTGTACGTGCTGTCTACCGACAGACGGAAAACCATGTGCAACAATAGGATATAACTGCACACGTAGCGAAGCAATCCGGGATCAACATCATGAACCGAAACGGAGAATCTGCCCATGCCGAACACAAAGAACCCCGCACCCCTCCCGCTCCGGGATTTCCGGATCGACGACCCCTTCTGGTCCAGGTACATGGACCTCGTGCGCGACACGGTCATCCCCTACCAGTGGGAGGCGCTCAACGACCGTATTCCGGACGCGGAGCCGAGTTTTGCGATCCGCAACTTCCGAATCGCCGCGGGGCTGGAAGAGGGCGAGTACGGCGGCCGGGTGTTCCAGGACAGCGACGTAGCCAAGTGGCTCGAGGCCGTGGGGTATTCCCTGGCGGTCCGGCCCGACCCGGCGCTCGAAGCGACCGCGGACGCCATGATCGAGTTGATCGGTCAGGCGCAGCACCCCGACGGCTATCTCAACACCTATTTCACGCTCAAGGAGCCCGGGCGCAGGTGGACGAATCTGTGCGACTGCCACGAGTTGTATTGCGCGGGACACATGATCGAGGCCGCGGTCGCCTATTACGAGGGGACCGGCAAGCGAAAGCTTCTGGACATCCTGTGCCGATACGCGGACTATATCGCGACGGTGTTCGGGCCCGGGGAGGGTCAGCTGCGGGGCTATGACGGGCACGAGGAGATCGAACTCGCACTGGTCCGGCTGTATGGCGCGACCGGTGAAACAAAGTACCTGGATCTCGCCCGGTTCTTTGTGGAGGAACGCGGACAGGAGCCCAACTTCCTGCTGGAGGAGTTCCGGTCAGGCCGGCACACCGATCCGTTCCGCCCGACCCATCCGCTCGCCCGGGGCAACCTGGAGTATTTCCAGGCGCACAAGCCGGTCACGGAGCAGGAAGACGCGACCGGGCACGCGGTCCGCGCGATGTACCTGTACTCCGCGATGGCTGACCTCGCGCGTGAGACCGGGGACGAGGGGATGCTGCGGGCCTGCCGGCGACTGTGGGACAGCACGGTGAAACGCCGGATGTACGTCACGGGTGGCATCGGGTCCGCGCGGGACGGCGAGGCGTTCACACTGGACTGGGACTTGCCCAACGACACGGTGTACGCCGAGTCCTGCGCTTCGGTCGGGCTGTCGATGTTCGCGCACCGGATGCTCCGGCTGGATCCGGACGCGCGGTACGCGGACGTGCTGGAACGCGCGTTGTATACCACCGTGCTCGGGGCCATGGCCCTGGACGGGAAGCATTTTTTCTATGTGAATCCGCTCGAGGTTTGGCCCGCGGCGTCCGATCGAAACCCGGGGCGGCGGCATGTCAAGCCCGAGCGCCAGGCGTGGTTCGGATGCGCCTGCTGCCCGCCCAACGTCGCCCGGCTGCTGGCTTCGCTCGGCCGGTACGCGGCCTCCGCGGGCGGTGATACGGTCCGGGTGCACCTGTATGTCGGGGGCCAGATGGACGTCCGGCTGGACAAAGGCACAGCGCGGTTGCACATCGGTGGGGGATACCCGTGGACGGAGGAGGTACGGATCCGGGTGGAAACCTCGGACGTCCCGTCCTTCCGGCTCGCACTTCGTATCCCGGGCTGGTGCCGGCGCTGGAGCGCCAGGCTCAACGGGGAGCCGGTCTCCGGTTCTCTGGACAAGGGATACCTGTGCATCGAGCGGGACTGGCGGGTCGGGGACGAGGTCGCGCTGTCGCTCGCCATGCCGGTCGAGATGCTCCAGGCACATCCGCAGGTCCGCGCGGACGCGGGCAAGGTCGCGCTGCAGCGCGGGCCGCTGGTCTACTGCCTCGAGGAGGCGGACAACGGCGCCAACCTGTCCGCGCTCTCGATCCCGGGGGACGCGGTGTTCCGGTACACCTTTGACGACGACCTGCCGGGAGGCGCGGGGACGATCCGGTTCACGGGCCGCCGGCTCCGCGAGGCGGACTGGGCGGATACGCTCTACCGTCCGGCCGAGGGCTGCGGGGACACCGACGCAGCTGCGATCCGGGCGGTGCCGTACTTCCTGTGGGGCAATCGGGGCCGTGGCGAGATGACCGTCTGGATCCGGTGCGATGCCTGACGACCGCGCACCGCGGCGACAATTCGGATATAGAATAAGTACAGAAGGATGAGAGAGCCGGATAGACGCCACGGAAAGCGATACGGTTCCGGTGCGACACAAGGAGGACGACCATGATCGACTACGGCAAACTCCGCGGATTCAACTACACCCCGAGCAACATTCCCTACGGCGGAGACCGGTGGGAACACTACGACCACGCGGTCGCGGACCGTGAGATGGGCTACGCTGAGCGGCTCCGGTTCAACAGCGCGCGCGTGTTCTTTAACTACGCGAGCTATTCCAAAGATCCGGCGCTCTTTCTCGCGAACATCCGGGATTTCGTCCGGACCGCCTGGAGCCACGGGATCTCCACAAGCCCGGTGCTGTATGCCGGATTCCGGTTCCTGCCGGAGGACTTCCAGCGCAAGGGGGGCGTGGACGAAACCGGTCTGCAGCCGCTGGCGCGGACCATCGAGGACAAGAGTTCCTGGGTGCTGGGCGAAAAATACTTTGACGACATCCTCGACGCGATCGGGGACGAACCCGGGCTGCTGTTCTGGGACATCTCCAACGAACCCGGGTA
>JAAYKS010000377.1 GCA_012522285.1 Clostridiaceae bacterium
GATTTCATCAAAATGGTGCTTTTGCGCCCAGGCGCAAAACACCCCCGAGACCCCGGGGTCGAAGCCGGATCCCAGCACCGCGGTGATGCCCTCCTGCTCGAACCGCTCCCGGTAAGCCCACTGCCATTTGTACTCGAACTTGGCCTCGTCCCGCGGCTCGTAGTTCGCGGTGTCGAGATAATGGGTACGGGTCGCAAGGCAGGCGTCCATGATCGCGAGGTCCTGGTACGGAAGCGCGACGTTGATCACGATGTCGGGGCGAAAGGCCCGGATCAGCGCGACGGTCTCCTCCACGTTGTCCGCGTCCAGATGCGCGGTCGCAATCCGGGTCCGGGTCCACGAGGCCACGGAGTCGCGGATCGCGTCGCACCGTGCCAGCGTCCGGCTGGCGATGAGGATCTCCTCAAATACGTCCGGGTTTTGGCAGCATTTGTGGACGACGACGTTTGCCACTCCGCCCGCTCCGATGATCATCGCTTTTCCCATGTCCAGGCCCTCCGTTTGCAATGGATTCGGTACCGCCATTATAGCGGATGCGGGGGAATCGCGGCAGGGTATTGCGCCAAGGAGAGGCGCTTGGCTCCGGAGGGATCCTCCGTGACCGGTTCTATGGACGATGCGTGGTAAAATGAAAGGACATTATAGAGAGAAAGGAGTGTATCGGTCGACCGGGCGAAACGGCACGGACAGCCGATACAAAGACGGATATGGAGTATCGGAATTTATCCGCAACCGGGATCGAAGTCTCCCGCCTGTGCCTCGGCACGATGACCTTTGGAGGTCAGACCGACGAGGCCGAGAGCCTCCGGATTCTGAGGTACGCGATCGACAACGGCATCAACTTCATCGACACCGCCAACGCCTATACCGGCGGCAGCAGCGAAGCCATCACGGGTAAGGGGATTGCGGCCGACCGCTCCCGGATCGTGCTGGCCACCAAAGTGTACAACCCGGTCGGACCCGACCGCAACGACCGCGGGCTCAACCGCCGCCACATCCTGCGCGCCTGCGAGGACAGCCTGCGGCGGCTGCATACCGACTACATCGACATCTACTATCTGCATGCCCCCGACGTCCATACCCCGATCGACGAGACCCTGGAGGCCATGGACGCACTGGTGCGTTCCGGCAAGGTGCGGTATGTGGGCATCAGCAACCACGCGGCCTGGCAGATCGGGGATTTTCTGCACACGGCCGAGAAGAAAAATCTCGCCGCCCCGATCATCACGCAAAACGTCTACAACTTGCTCACCCGGGGGGTGGAGGACGAACTGGTTCCCTTCCTCGAGGCGCACCAAATGGGGATGGCGGTGTACAACCCCATCGCGGGCGGTTTGCTGACCGGAAAACACCAGCCGGGCTCTCCGACCGCGGGCACCCGGTTTGCGCTCAACCGGAACTACGAGAGCCGGTACTGGGACGATGTAAACTTCCAGGCGGTGGAGCAGCTGGCTGCCATCGCGAAAGAGCATGAAATGTCCCTGCTGCAACTCGCGATGCGCTGGATCGTGACCCGACGGGGCGTCGACACCGTCATCACGGGGGTCAGCCGTCTCGAGCAGATCGAACAGAACATCGCATCGATCGAGGGTGGCGCGCTGCCCCCGGAGGTGGAGGAAGCCTGTGACGGCGTGTGGCGCGCACTGACCGGCGACCGGTTCCGCTACAACCGCTGACAGCCCCGGTTCCGGGGTGAGAGGAGAATGCTGTGAAGGAGCCGATTCTGCTGGGGTCCCCCGGGGATGAAATCGCGTTGGAAATCGACTCGGTCGGCGCTGTGTCCGCCGTGGTCTGCTGTCATGGATTCTGTTCCGAGCGCACATCGGGCGGCCGCTTTCTGCAGTTGTCGGAGACGCTGGGGTCCCGCGGATTCGATGTCATCCGCTTCGATTTCCGGGGGTGCGGCGACAGCGCGGACGCTGTCCTGACCGAAGCGTCTCTGTTGGACGATCTGTTGCGGGTTCTCCGGTTCGCGCGGGAGCACGGATACCGCCGGCTGTACCTGCACGGGCACAGCCTGGGCTCCTATCTGTGTATGGCGGTCTGTTCCCGATACCCGGAGGAGACAAACGACGTCGCCGCGCTGGCGCTGACCGGCTGTATGACCGGCCCGATGCACTATGACTGGTCGCTCTACTACAGTGCCGACCAGATGCGGGAACTCGCGGAAACGCGGGTGCTGACGCTGACCGGCCTGCGTCCAAACGACCGGACGACCCAGGTGTCCGCCACGTTGCTCGATCGGTTTGACACCGTGGACCAGGCGGAATTGTGCAACGGGATTGTGTGTCCGACCCTGCTGATCAACGGGGGAGGGGACGAGGAGGAACGCCGGTTGGCCGCCAACTCGGTGCGCGCGATCTCGCTGCTTCCGGCCGGCTCCCGGTTACTGGTGCTGTCCGAGGCGCCCCACAACTTCCGCGCGCAGTACCCCGAAGTGACCCGGGCGGTCGCCGGGTTTTTACAGCGGACCCTCTGACGACGGAAAGAACCAACCGTTCAAATGACAGCTCTCCATGTTTGATGGAAAGCTGTTTTTTGTTCAGAAAGAGCGCGGTCAGGGCTGCGGTCAGACGGATGCGCTTCACTTTGTTGTCCTATGTACTTTTGGGTGATGGCGTGAGGAGCGTAGCTTCGGCTATATTTGTGAAAACATGTCCTGCGTGTAGTCCTTAACGTTTGCGGGTGTGAGCATCCTATACTTTTCTTTAACCGATGTGAAATACTCACTGATAGCCTGCTTTGGAATGATCCTGGTGGACGAAGCGTCAGCTGGTAGTCCCGCTCGTGCGGAAACCCATGGCGTTTCTGTGTGCGTAAAGGACTCAAGAGTTTTACCGCTATAACAGCAGACATTTTTGGCGATGCTGTCCAGAAGGTTTTTTTCTTCACCTGATAGGAGCGAAACATCAAAATCATCTATGCCGTCAATAGGGTCGAAGCAATAGTCATTGTAGCGCCAGTAAATATCTCGATATACAGGGCCATGTACCCATGCCTCACAATCTTCAGTAAACAAGAAGGTGTGGTAAAAAGCAAAGTAAAATCCCTGAACGTAATACAGCGCTTTTTGTAAGGACAGCGGTGTAATGTCCCGGCATTGTGACAAAAGATAGTCTACAACAAGGTCTATCTTTAACCGCTGAGGGCAGTTGGATTTGCTAAAAGGCCTTCAGTCGCGGCTTTACTCTTTTCATAAGCCTTATTGCTTTTCAAATGATCCCTATTTTTTTCAAGCAAGGAAAGGTAATAGGCAGGACTGGCGCAGATCTGCCTCAGTATTTCGGAATACTGCTTTGTGGGCATGTCGCCGTCATAGTAACGGCTGAAGGTCTGTTCTCCCCAACCCAGCAATAGGGATAGAGGCCTTTTCCCAATGTTATATTTTTCGGGTATGACCCTGATATCCTCAAGGGAGATGATATCGTGCCTCTGCCGATACGCATCATACAGCACCTTCAGATTTGCGTCTTCAAGTTCAGCAACATAGATCTCTCCGCTGCATTTTTCGCAATACGCAGTGTGCGAAGTAAACTCATATGCTTCGCCCTTTAAATTAACTGATTCAGTTTGTTCTCTGATCGCATACTTCACGTCCTGTCTGCATTCGGGGCAGAAAGCAATCGGGTTACTCATGGTGGTTCCTCCTTTTTGAGAATTTCGATGGTTTACCTGAAAAGGTAATCAATCGGCTTGTTGCGCTCATGA
>JAAYKS010000378.1 GCA_012522285.1 Clostridiaceae bacterium
AAGAGATTGGTTTGCTTTGGAAGCGGAAGCATCACGATGGTAGAGCTGATCTCGCTGCCTAAATTTCAGCAGAGCCGTCCGGCTGAAATACAGCCATTTACCGACGGCTGTTTAACGTAGACTAAAAGTACCGGAAAAAATCACATGCAGGTCCGGAAAAAATCATCAGGAAATCCCGGGAAAAATCGAGACAAAAAAGAGGACAGTTGAAACGCTGTCCCCACATACCTATCCTTTGTTGCAGGACCAACCACAGCAAAGGAGGAAAAGGAGAAGTGCTCAACATGTCCCAGATCAATGATATCAGAGAGGCCTACGCCATTGTAGGGAAAGTAGCCGCCGTTGCCCGGGAGTTCAACGTCGACGAAAAAACGGTCAGAAAATACATCAAGCAAGAAGACTTCTCGCCGCGAAAACCGATCCCGGAAGAGCGCGAATCGCGTCTGGATCCTTACAAGGAACAGATCCGGGAGTGGATGGATGCGGACAACAACATATGGTATAAGCAGCATCACACCGCCCAACGCATCCATGCTCGACTCAAGGAGATGTATCCGGAATTCGATCTGTCCTACCCGACGGTACAGCGGTATGTTAAGGAATTCTAGGCGCAAGTACAGAGGAACAAGACGTTCCAGGAACTGGGCTGGCATCCCGGAGAAGCCCAGGTGGATTTTGGTGAGTGTGACTTTTATGAGCGCGGTGTACTGACGCGCAAGAAGTACCTGGCGGTATCGTTTCCTTACAGCAATGACGGGTTCAGTCAAGTCTTCGGGGGAGAAACCAGTGAATGCGTCTGTCAGGGACTCAAGGACATCTTTGAATACATTGGCGGTGTGCCCGGCGTGCTGGTATTCGACAATGCCACCGGTGTCGGGCGCCGCGTCGGAGATGAAATTCGCGAAGCACAGCTGTTTCAGCAGATGCGTGCTCATTACGGATTCATGGCACGGTTCTGTAACCCGAATTCCGGTCACGAGAAAGGCCATGTCGAGAACAAGGTCGGTTACAATCGCCGCAATCTGTTTGTCCCGGTGCCGACCTTTGACAACGTGGAAGATTACAACCGAAGCTTGCTGGACGAACACAAGACCAAAGCCGCTGAACGCCACTACAAGAAAGGGCAGTTGATCTCGGAGTTGTTCGAGGAGGATCGCCGAGCACTAAGAAGCCTGCCGAGCCATCCGTTCAATGTCTGTCGTTTCGTGTATGTGAACGCCGACAGTTATGGAAAAGTACGGATCGATGACCACCATTACTACTCAACGTGCCCCGAGTTTGGAGGAACGGAAGTATTGGTCGGGATTAGGGCTCACAGTATTGATGTATACGACGAGCGTGGCGTTCTGACCGTAGTGCACAGCCGGAGATTCGGAACGGAGCGGACCGACAGTCTGGATTACCGGACATCGCTGGCCACTCTGACGAAGAATATCGGTGCCTGGCGCAACAGTGGAGTCCGGGAGATCATTCCGGACAAACTGCGCCAGCACATGGACGAATTATGCCGGGAAGATTTGCGTCAGACCGTACGGACGTTGTCGATGCTGACCCGTAACTACTCGTTCGAAACAGCCGTCAGTGCTTTGGAAGCAGGGTTTGCAACCCAAAGAACCCACTTCGCTGATGCGGCGGTACTGGCGGCGCGTATGATGGGCTATGGCCTGAATACGCCACCGGAGAAGGGGCCCGACTTGACCGGTTACGACCAGTTGCTGCGAGCGGGGACAGTGACATGATTACGCCAAAAGAGCGCGAAGAGGTCCGCAGCCGCATTTCTGAAGCTTGCCGACGCCTGATCTTGTCCCAGCGGATGGTAGAGCTCTGTGAGCAAGAAGCCACACCGAAGCAGGAAGATTTCCTAGCCTATGTTTTGGAGCAGGAAATCCACAAGCGTGAGCAGAATCGACGGGCCCGCCAGCTCAGCCGTGCCTGTTTTCCCGTTCTGAAGAGCCTTGAGGGTTATGAATACGGCACGATCCGGTTCCCGCCCTCTCTGACGCGTGACGATCTGTTGAGTTGCCGGTTCATTGGCGAGAAGAAGAATTTGATCCTATACGGGCCGGTCGGTATAGGAAAGACACACCTTGCAATTGCCTTGGGGGCCAGGGCCTGCGAAATGGGGATGAACGTCCGTTTCTACACGGTGACCGAACTGGTTTTGAAGCTAGGTGATGCCCACCGTACAGGTACGCTCGAACGGTTGATCCGCGACTTGTTGAAATTGGATCTTCTGATTCTGGACGAATGGGGTTACGTACCGGTCGACAAGGAAGGTTCCCAGTTGCTGTTCCG
>JAAYKS010000379.1 GCA_012522285.1 Clostridiaceae bacterium
TAAGCATTCTGGCGTGGGCGATCATCGGCGATACGACCGGGACGATCTGATCGACGAGTTCCGGGTGATATTTTTCGATGTAGTGTACGACCGCGGGGCAGGCTCCCCCGATGCAGCCGGCGTGCTCAGGATCGGCTGTGACAATGGCGGCGGTCGCCTGTGCGACCGTCCGGGCCCCTTCCGCGGTTTCCGCGACGTAACCGAAGCCGAGACGACGGAGAGCCGCCGGGATACGGGTGCTTTTCCAGCCCGGAAATACGGTGGCAAACGACGGCGCGATGCTGACTGCGACGCGCGCGCCGGAGCCAAGCAGATCGCGGACCCGTTCGGTGTCCGAGCGGATCGTCTTTGCGTGCTGAGGACATTCGCGGACGCACGTGCCGCACTGGATACAGCGGGCGTCGTCCACGTAGGCCTGTCCATCCTGGATCCGGATTGCTTTCACGGGGCAGACCCGGACGCACCGATAGCAGTCACGGCAGTTGGCTGTCAGCGTGTAAACGATGGGCTGGTGGCCGTTGTCTGGTTGAAACATAGCCGCAACTCCTTTCCTGGACGATCCTTCGTGATGTCTTGTTGGGTCCTTCCGGGACGGCGGCCGGGTGCGGAGAGGGAGTCCGCCCGGCCCGGCCGCCCCGGTTGGAATCAGTTACCTGCCGTACCGACGCGGGCAAGACAGCGCTGGATGGCCTCGATTGCCATGTCACGCGTGCATTTGAGCAGCTGTTCGCCGCCGACGTGGACGACGGGACCTTTTTTACACTCCTCGCTGCAGAAAGAGGCGGAGAGTTCGATCGTGCCTTCCAGTCCCTGTTCCCCGATCCAGTCGACGATGTCGCGGTAGAGGTCCTGGGCTCCGCGCAGGAAACAACTCGTGCCAAAGCAGATGCCGACTTTGAGCTCGGCCTCCGGTGCCGCGAGAATCACGACTTCTTCCGAGTCGATGCGGCGGCGGTTCTGGTAAACCGTGTGGAGCAGTTCGTGGGCGCGGTGGCTGCCCGGCTTTTCCAGATGACGGTCATACACTTCACGGATATAGGGGTTTTCCTGCGCTTTGTGCAGCGGCAGCATGCGGTCGTTGTCGTACAACCCTTTGGTCCGCTTGGCGACCGCACTCTTGCGCTCGGTGATGGGCTGTCCACCGCCGTTAACGCAGCCGCCGGGGCAGGCCATGACCTCCACGAGATCGTAGTGCGATTCTCCAGAACGGATGCTGTCGACCAGCTTGCGGGCATTGCCCAATCCGCTCACGACGGCCAGGCGCAATGTGGTATCCCCGACCGTCACCTCGGCTTCGCGCAGTCCTTCGGTTCCGCGGACCTGGTGAAATTCAAACCCGTCCAGCTTTTTGCCCGCCAGTTTTTCGGAAGCGTACCGCAGCACGGCTTCGGAAACACCGCCGGAGTTGCCAAAGATCACGCCACCGCCGGTCTTGAATCCGAAAGGCATGTCAAAGGACTCGGGTTCCAGTTGATCGAAGCGCAGACCGGACTCCTGGATCATCAGGACGGTTTCCTGGGTGGTGAGCACAATGTCGACGTCAGGGTTCCCGTCAACCGCGAATTCGGGGCGCTGTGCTTCGTATTTCTTGGCGGTGCAGGGCATGATTGAGATCACGACGAGATCTTCCCGCGGGATCCCCTGGTCCTTGACCAACACGTCTTTGGCCAGCGAACCGAACATCTGCTGCGGAGAGCGGCAGGAAGACAGGTTGGGCAGCATCTCGGCATAGTACTGTTCCGCAAACTTAACCCATGCCGGACAGCAGGAAGTAAACTGGGGCAAGTCCCCGGGGGACTTGCCCCCTAGAGAATCGACTGTGGTCGATTCTCCGCTTGACCCTATTGGGGACTTGCCCCCTAGAGAAGCGCTCGTAA
>JAAYKS010000380.1 GCA_012522285.1 Clostridiaceae bacterium
CGTTCCGTCCGGTGTGGCATGTACTTCCCAGATGCCTGTGTAATCCGGGATGGTCGCCGTCAGCAGCGCGGGCAGCCGGAATGTGACGGCGATATCCAGCTCCGACTCCGGATAGAGGTAAATGTTGGGCTTATACACCCCGACCCCGTAGGGCGGCCGTCCGTGCAGGTTGGCGTTGGGCGTATCGTTGTGAATTCCGAACCAGTAATGCAGGAAAGCCTCATAGGCGAGATTGTTGACCCAGTCGGTCGTGGTATCGAGTCCATAGAGGATGAAATTGTCCTGCTGGTTTGCCCACCCGGCAAAGGCTTCGCCGCCGACGACCTCTTTGACGATGCCACCCCCGATGGACAGCGGCTTTGCGGTCTTTACCCCGACCGTGTCCAATGAGCTGGCGATGATGCTGAACCCCCGCATCGTCTGATCCACGAACGCCAAAGACGAGTGGCGGTGGTTGGAACGATTGTTGTAGGCTTCGACATCCCTGTAGATGGAGTACACACTGTAAGCTTTGCCGGTCCATTTGATCCCGGACGCCGTCCGTCCGGCCCTGGAAGAGGCGTCCTGCGCTTTTTGCCAGCGCCAGAACGCCTTGTCTTTGCCGCTGGCGTTGAACGCGCGCTCATAGCCGCGCGCGGTTTGGGCAAACGAGTCCCGGATCGCCGATTGACCGTTCTCAAAATGGTCCAGAATCCCGCCGACGACTGCGTTGGTCCCACCGCTTGTCGTCGTGCCGAACAGGTCGGTGGCCAGATCGCCGGACTGTGCCCGGGGTGGCGGTTTGACAGGCGGAGCGGTGACCCGGATGACAGGCTGCTCTTTCGGGGGAGCGGAGATGTAGTAAAGCCCGGGTCTGGCACTGGACTGACGGTTCTCGGGCGGAGCGGCCGCACCGATGCTGGCCAGTGGCAGCGCAAGACACAACAGTAGCAATGGAAGTCGTTTCATTTGTTGTCTCCTTCCATCTGTTGGCGATACCAGGCGACATACCCGACCCGTTCCTCATCCAACCCGAGAGACAGGGCTTCGTTGAAATAGACGTCCGCGTCTTCCTCATAACCCTGCTCGTACCGGGTGACACCCAGGTGGTAGAGCGGGATCGGATTGCGCGGCATCTGCTCAGCCGCCCGGAGGAGGAAATACTCCGCCACCTGGTATTGCTTGTTGTCGGAGGCCTGCACCCCGGCCAGCAATTGCATGTCGCTCCAGAGAGGCCAGGTTTTGGCTCCTTCGACATAGACAGCCTGCGCCTGATCGTAATTCTTCTGCAGTAGACGAATTTGTCCCACGGTCGCATAATAGGGTTCCTGCCGCCGGTCCGATAGAGAATCCATCGCCCGGATCGCGGCGTCATAGTCTTTTTTCTCGATTGCGATTCTGGCTTCCAACAGGCGGACCGTATCGTTGTTGCAGTACAGTTCCTGGAGTTCTGTCCACGCTTCGCCCGCCTTGAACGCCTCGCCTTGTGCGAGATACCGTTCGATACCGGTCACCTCCGACTCAAAGGCAACGAATCCGCCTTCAGTCGGCCGCAACCCGCACCAGAATCCGACGGCGACCAGGACTGCGACTCCGAGCAGGGTGACCGGACGAATCAACGCGGGTTTGACTTTGGACGCAAACAGCAGCCGGAGCCCCA
>JAAYKS010000381.1 GCA_012522285.1 Clostridiaceae bacterium
AAAAGGCGGACAGCGCCGCGGCCATGGTCCTGGCGGAGAGTTCGTCCGGCACGACCAGAAACGGTACGCGGCCGGTCTCGGCAGCCAGGGCAGCAGCCAGCAGCGCTTTTTGGGGGTCACAGGGCCCGCTGACATTGATATGGGACACGGGAGCAGACACCGCCGCCGCCAGTTTGCGGTAGGCGGGATCCTGCCTGATTTTAGCTAATAGTTCCGGATTCATGTTCCGTTTCCGTTTCCGTTGACGCGGTTCATGGCCAGCTCGATCCCGGACGACAAGATCAGCTCAACCGCGTCCGCCGCGCGCGCAAACGCGGCCTCCATCGCCGTGCGTCCGGCCTCCGGAATCGGGGAGAGAACGAAGTCCGCGATGTCCCGCTCTATCGGGACCGGCCCGATGCCGATACGGACGCGGGGAAAATCTTTGTTGCCGATGTGGGACACGACCGATTTCATGCCGTTGTGCGTACCCGGACCGCCGCCGGTGCGGACCTTGACCACCCCCATCGGGATGTCGACATCGTCAAACAGCACGATTGTGCGTTCCTGCGGCACGCGGAAAAAGCGCCTGGCCTCTCCGACGCTCTCTCCGGACAGGTTCATGAACGTGGTGGGCAGCAGCAGAATCGTCTCCTGCGACCCGATCCGGCCCTTGCCGAACACACCCTTGAACTTGATCCGGTCCACCCGGATGCCGTGGCGTGTCGCAAGGACCTCCAGTGCGCGGAACCCGCAGTTGTGCCAGGAGCGCGCATACTGCGCCCCGGGGTTGCCGAGACCGACGACCAGCCAGCGGTCCGTGTCCTCCTGCGGCGCTTTCGTTTTAAATCGGAACAACGGTCGCAGGATCATGTGGGCAACCTGCGAACCCAGTTTTTCTTGACGGTCTGCCGTTCGCGGGCGAGTGCGAGCGCGCCTGCGGGCACGGTTTCGGTGATGGTCGATCCGGCCGCGATGTAGGCGTTCTCATGGACCTCGACCGGCGCGACCAGCACGGTGTTGCTGCCTACAAACACGTTGTCCCCGATCTCGGTATGCTGCCGGATGTTTCCGTCATTGTTGGCCGTGACCGAGCCGCATCCGACGACGACGCCGGATCCGACATTCGCGTCCCCCACGTACGCCAGATGAGAGGCTTGTGTGTGGTCTCCGATTTTTGCGTTGTCGATTTCCACGAACACCCCGATCCGGCAGTGCTGGCCGATTTCGGTACCGGTGCGCAGACAGGCGTACGGTCCCACGCGGGACCCGTCCCCGACCTTGCATCCCGCGGCAGCCGTGCGCTCCAGGAACACTCCGGTTCCGACTTCGACGTCGGTCAGACGGGTGTCCGGACCGATCCGGCAGTCCTCGCCGATGACCGTATCCCCCTCGAGATGACAGCCGGACAAAACCTCCGAGTCCGGGCCGATCCGGACGGTTGCGTCGATCCAGGTGCTCTCGGGATCCTGGATCGTGACACCCGCGCGCATGTGGCGCTCGCAGATCCTGTGATTCATAATCCGGGCGGCCTGCGCCAGCTGGACGCGGTCGTTGATCCCGACCGTCTCCTCAAAAGGGGCCTTGTAGGCGCCGACGCGGTGTCCGTCTCCAATCAGGATGCTAATCGTGTCGGTCAGATAATATTCGTTTTGGGCATTCTGGCTGCCGATCCGGCCGAGCGCGGACAACAGCAGCGGGGTGTTGAACACATACATCCCGGAATTGATCTCTCGGATCTTGCGTTCCTGGGGCGTCGCGTCGCGGTGTTCGACGATCGCCTGGATGTTGCCGTCCGGATCCCGGACCACGCGGCCCAGGCCGGTCGGGTCTTCTGCGTCCGCGGTGATCACGATGGCGGCAAATCCGTCGCTTTCGTATAGGTCGACCGCCGCGCGCAGTGTCGCGTCCGTGATCAGCGGGGCGTCGCCCACCAGCACCAGCGTGCAGCCGCCCCGACTTTCCAGGAATGGCGCGGCCTGCATCACCGCATGCCCTGTCCCGAGCTGCTGTTCCTGGATCACAAACGCGACATCTTCACCCAGTGCGGCGCGCACTTGATCCTGCATATGGCCGACGATATAAACCTGGTCTTGGGCACCGATGTTTTGCAGCGCCTCCCGCACCCAGCAGACCACCGGACGGCCTGCGACGCGGTGGACAAGTTTTGACTTTTTGGAGCGCATGCGTTTGCCCTCGCCAGCGGCAAGGACGATGGCACAGATATCCATGTGGGGGTTCCTCCCTTTGCCAGGCGAAGACGGACGGCAACGGAAGCCGTCCGGGTCCGCATGCCGCTGCGGTCAGCGCTGCGGAACGACTTCCATCCAGTAGCCGTCCGGGTCCTCGATAAAATAGAGGCCCATTTCTTTGTTTTCAAAGCAGATCACGCCCATCTCGCGGTGTTTGGCGTAGGCGGCGTCAAAGTCGTCCGCGACAAAGCAGATGTGGCTTTCGTTGTCGCCCAGCTCGTACGGGGTCTCTTTGTCCGCCAGCCAGGTGAGCTCCAGCCGATAGGTGCCGATATCATCGGTCAAAAAAACGATCGAAAAGCGTCCCTTTTCGTCGTCCCGGCGGCGCACCACGCGCAAGCCGAGCGCCTCTTCATAGAAACGGATGCTCTTGTCGAGATCAAATACGTTGATGTTGGCATGGTCGATGCGGAATTTCATGCAGATCCCTCTCTTTCCAGGTCTCGTGTTATCGGATTTCGTTCGTGAACAGGTGGTGTTGTCCGGGTTCGGACAACCGGAGCACCTCAGTGGCCGTGATGTCCGAATCGTCCAGTTCGCTTGCCAGGCGGTCCGGCAGAGTCATATCCCCGCACAGATGCATCGGAGCGAGCAACACAGGTGCCAGGCGGACCGCCATCAGCCGGGCGCCGCGGGTGGCATGTTCCCCCAGCCGCGAATCAACCGGGAACATCGCGAGATCCAGCCCGCGCGGGGAGAGTCCGTCCATCGCGTCACACACATTGCGCAGTTCCCGCCGGAACGCGAGCTCGTAGGAGGCCAGTTCTTCAGGGGTGCTTTCGTCCACCCAGTACCAGTCATTGAGGTCCCCGGCGTGGAATACCAGCTTCTCGTCCACACAAAGGAGAAAAGAAACGCCCATGTCGGTGGAGCCGACGGTCCGGACCCACTGGATACCGGGCATAAACCGCGCCGCGTCCTCCGGGCCAAACAGCCCGACCGGATCCAATGTCTGATACGGCCGCACCGCGGTAAAGCGCTGCCGTTGCGGGTCGATCCGCCGGCGTACGGCGGGGGAATCGCACGAGTCGTCGACAATGTAGCAGGCGGTCGGCACCTTGTAATCCAGCCAGCCCGGGTTCCAATGATCACTGTGGGCATGGGACGAGAAAAAGACCACGGGTTTGCCGAGGCCGATGACGCGTTCCATGACGGAGACGGGGTCGAGATAGAGGTCGAAAACCAGCACGCACTCCGCACATTCCAGCGCGAAGCCGCTGTGTCCGATCAGGTCGAGGCGCAGCAATGACATTGGATGTCTCCTTTTACAGGCTTATTATACCCCACGGGAGGGACGCGCACGTGTATATTTCCCTCACCCGCAAACGTCTGCGAACGGATTCGCCGATATAGTAGTATATAGTAGGATTGCCGAAAATGAAAACCGAAACGGAAGGTACACATTCATGGTGGAACTCAGGGAGATCGGCGAAAACAACTACAAAGAAGTGCTCGCGCTCGAGGTGGATCCGGACCAAAAGTCCCACGTCGCGCCCAATGTGGTGTCACTCGCGCAGGCCTGGGTGTTCCGGGACGTCGCGCGTCCGTTTGCCATCTATGCCGGCGACACGTTGGTGGGTTTCGCGATGCTCGAAGGCGACCTCGAAAAACCTTCCTATGACATCTGGCGGTTCATGATCGACCGGCACCACCAGCGCAAAGGCTACGGACGTGCCGCGATGGAGCGCATCCTTGCGCATTTTGCCGCGATCGGTGCCCGGGAG
>JAAYKS010000382.1 GCA_012522285.1 Clostridiaceae bacterium
GCGCAGCGATCCGTACGAGGGAGACGTCGCCGTGGCGAAAACGGCCTTGTCATCGATGGGGTTTCATGTTTTGGGAGACATGGAACCAGGATAAAACTCCACAAACGTCACATACCCGTCGTTGTACACCACGTCCCACCGGGAAAACGGAGCGACCGCACGGTACCCTGTGCGCCCGACCCCGCCTGTCAGTACGCGCGTTTCCATACCGGTCCGATATTCCTCCAGAATGAAATCCAGCATCCCGGGTTCGTACGCGTCCCCCAGCGCCGCGGACAGCGCGGCGCCCATCCATGTGTCCAGTCCGTCCGAGGTGAACGTGCCGTCCGCATAGGCCCGGTCCCGTCCGCTCTCGGTATACAGCCTGGTGAGCCCCAGCGCCAGCGGGGCGTTGCCCCAGGTCTCCCCGTCCAGATCGATCGCCAGCCGGAAAAACCCGTCCAGATTGTCTGCCCGCTCTTTGGTGGCCGCGAGTACGACCATGGAGGTCGGATTTGCGGCGTCCACTTCATAAAACCCGAGGTGGAACCGGGACGCGGACAACGCCTCCTCCACCGCGCCGACCCGGGAGAGAAACAGCGACACCTCACCCGCATACCGCGGCTGTGTGCCGGTCGTGTCGCCGGGCATGGCCGTGGCTCCTCCCGCCGACGCCGTCGAAGCGGGTGAGACGGGTTCCTCTCCGCCGGGAGAAAGCCCGGGAAAATAAGCTGTAGGAATGGGACGGGTCACCCCGGCCTGCCCGGAAGCCCTCGGGTCGATGACACCCATCGGCGCCCCTCCGGACGGATCCGTACCGTTGGGGCCCGCAGTCGAGACCGGATATGACAGGGATGGATCGATCCGCCCCGCGGTGGTCGGCCTCGTATCGCCCGGTCCGCCGGGTGCTCCCGCGGTGGGATCGGGCCAGATCAGCATGTATGCAGCGGCTGCGGCCGTGATGGCCAGGACGGCAAAGGCCGCCATACGGAGCGTGCGCTGTGTAGCGAGCGGTGCGGTTTTCTTTCTCATGGACGTCACCTCGGTCTCCATGATGAAGGATTTCCCCACCGCCACGGGCTGGGATCAGGCGACAGAAGTGCCCTCCATAAACAGGAAAACCCCCTGCGGCACACGGCACACAGGGGGCACTCAAAGAGCAGGTTTTTTACCCGGGTCGACTATCCGCGGAAATACCGGACGCCCGCCTCAAAGATGCGCTGGTCTTTCATACCGGGTATATTGCGCGCGACATGCGACCCGATGCGTTCGGAGTGGGCCATCTTGCCCAGGATCCGTCCGTCCGGACTGCAAATGCCTTCCACCGCAAACCGGGAACCGTTCGGATTGTCCGGGAACCGGTGCGCCGGTTGACCGTCCGCATCCACGTACCGGGAGGCGATCTGCCCGCTGGCCGCAAGCCGTCTCAACAAATCGGCATCCGAGACAAAACATCCCTCGCCGTGGGAGACCGGTACCCGATGCCGATCTCCGGGATTTACAAGCGATAGCCAGGGCGAAAGGTTGGAGACGACTTGCGTCTCGACATAAGCGGAAACATGCCGCCCGACCCGGTTAAACGTCAGTGTAGGTGAGGAAGGTTCCATCGGCTCGATCCGTCCAAACGGCAGCAAGCCCAGTTTGACGAACGCCTGGAATCCGTTGCAGATCCCCAGCGCCAACCCGTCGCGCACATACAGCAGGCGGTGGATTTCCTCCACGATCCGGGCGTCCCGCAAGGCCGCCGCGATAAACTTGCCCGAGCCTTCCGGCTCGTCTCCGGCACTGAATCCCCCGGGCAGCATCAGGATCTGCGCGCGGGAAAGAGCCTCCCGCAACGCCTCCATCGATTCGGACAGCCCCTGCGGTGTCAGGTTGCGGATGACGAGAACTGCGGGATCGGCACCGGCTTTCCGGAAGGCACGTGCGGAGTCGTATTCGCAGTTGGTCCCCGGAAACACCGGGATCAGCGCAACCGGCCTGGCCGGTCCGGTCCGGTTCGTCCGCGCCTGCCGCAAGACGGATGTCCACAAAGGCATGTCGGCCAAAGACACGGGTTCCGACGCGGGAGCACTGTCCGGGAACACGGTTTCCAGCGGTTTTTTCCAGGCTGCGATGGCTTCCGCAAGACGCAGAGTACCGGATGCTGCCGCGAGCACACCCGTGTCGTCACTGGTTCCGACCAATCGGCCGCCGGCTTTGGCCAGGGCGTCGACCGCCCCGGTGTCGCCGCGGTCCACGGCAACCAGCAACGAAGCGCGGTCCGGCTCAAACAAGGCGTCGCAGGTCCAGTCGTTTTCGAACCGGAATCCGACGCCGTTGCCGAAACACATCTTCGCGACCGAAACCGCGATCCCACCGGAACGCACGGTGGAGCAGGCGGCAACCCGCCCTGTGCGCGTCAGGCCGTGTACAGTCTGGAAGACCGAAGCGAGTGACGCGGCATCCGGCAAGCCGAGTTCGATCCGCGGCGCGCGCAGGAGGTAAACCGCGGTAGCGGCATCCGGAAGGGTGGCCGTCACCACTCGGCCCGCGTCAACGAATCCGACCGCAAACGAAACCAGTGTGGGCGGCACGTGAAGCTCGTTGAAGGACCCGGACATGCTGTCCTTGCCCCCGATCGCAGCCAGACCGAGATCGTGCTGTGCCCGGTAAGCCCCCAGCAGCGAAGCGAGCGGTTTGCCCCAGGACCGCGCGTCCCGCATGCGCTCGAAATACTCCTGAAAAGTGAGGTGGACGTCCGCCGGATCGCCCCCCATCGCGACGATTTTCGCGACGGATTCGGCGACCGCGTAATACGCGCCGTGGTAGGGACTGCGCTCGGACAACAGGGGATCGAATCCAAACGCCATCAGCGTACAGTCGTCGGTCTCCCCTTCCAGCACCGGAATCTTGGCGGCCATGCCCTCCTCGGGTGTCAGCTGCGACGCCCCGCCAAACGGCATGAGGACCGTCCCGGCTCCGATGGTGGAGTCAAACCGCTCGGTCAATCCTTTGCGCGAACAGTGGTCCAGCGAAGACAACGCGCCGGTCAATTGTTGTCCGAACGCTTGTCCGTTCTGCTGCCGGGCGGGCCAGACTGCCTCGGGCGCGGGCACCGCCACGACGGCCGCCGCACGCTGCGGGGCACCGTTCGTGTCGATGAAGGCGCGGGTCAGATTGACGATCTCGCGTCCCCGCCACCGCATGACCATTCTCGCTTGCCCGGTCACCTTGGCGACCGGCACCGCTTCGAGGTTCTCCGTGTCGGCAGCGCGGACAAACCGCTCGAGGTCCGCGGGATCCAGCACGACCGCCATCCGCTCCTGGGACTCGGAGATCGCCAGTTCCGTTCCGTCCAGCCCTTCGTATTTGCGCGGTACCGCGTCCAGATCGATGTCCAGACCGTCCGCCAGTTCCCCGATGGCGACCGAGACCCCACCCGCGCCAAAGTCGTTGCAGCGCCGGATCATGCGCGCGACCGCCGGGCCGCGGAAGAGCCGCTGTAGTTTTCGCTCGGTGACCGGATTTCCCTTTTGGACTTCGGATCCGCATGTGGCAAGTGACGACTCGTCGTGCCCTTTGGACGATCCGGTCGCGCCGCCGCAGCCGTCCCTTCCGGTCCGACCGCCCAGCAGCACCACCACGTCACCCGGCCGTGGTTGCTCCCGCACGACGTTCGCGGCGGGAGCGGCCGCGATGACCGCCCCGATTTCCATGCGTTTGGCGACATATCCGGGGTGGTAGATTTCCTCGACCTGTCCGGTCGCAAGACCGATCTGATTGCCGTACGAGCTAAACCCGGCCGCGGCAGTCGTGGTGAGTTTGCGCTGCCAGAGTTTGCCCGGGATCGTTTCGGACACCGGTACGGTCGGATCGCCGCTGCCGGTGACCCGCATCGCCTGATACACATAGGAACGACCGGACAGCGGATCCCGGATCGCGCCACCCAGACAGGTGGCCGCGCCACCGAACGGCTCGATCTCGGTCGGATGGTTGTGGGTCTCGTTTTTAAACATGACCAGGTAGTCTTCTTCCCGGCCGTCCACCCGCACTTTGGCTCGCACGCTACACGCGTTGATCTCTTCCGAGAGATCCAGCCGCGGGAGACGTCCGGCCGCCCGCAATTCCTTGGCGGCCAGGGTGGCCAGATCCATCAGGCAGACCGGGCGGTTCGCGGCGCGCGCGCCGTACAGGTTCTGCCGCGCTGCAAGATACTGGTCGTACGCCCCGCGCATGTGCGCCGCGAGCGGTCCTTCGCCTTCAAACCGCACCTCTTCCAGACGGGTGAGAAAGGTCGTGTGGCGGCAGTGGTCCGACCAGTAGGTGTCCAGCACACGGATCTCGGTGATCGTCGGATCGCGGCCTTCCTCCCGGTAGTAGGGCTGGCAAAAACGAATGTCGTCCAGGGTCATGGCGAGTCCTAGCGACGCGCGCAACGCCTCGAGCGCGGGGTCGTCCATGTCGCAAAATCCCTCGATCACCGGGATATCCTGCGGCATCTCCATCGTCTGCTCGAGAGACGCGGGTTTGTCCAGCGAGGCTTCCCTCGATTCGACCGGATTGACCAGATAGGAGCGAATGCGGTCGCGCGCTTCCGGCGAGATCGACCCGCTCAGGCAATACACGCGGGCGGTCAGACACCGCGGGCGCTGCCCGCCAGTCAAGAACTGCACACATTGCGCGGCCGAGTCCGCCCGCTGGTCGTACTGACCGGGCAGCGGTTCGACACCAAACACAAACGTGTCCGCCGGAAAGGGCGCGGTCTCGTCGAAGACTTCGTCGACGGGTGGTTCCGAAAACACGATGGACCGGGATGCGGCATATTCCTCGTCGGACATGCCGGACAAGTCGTAGCGATTGTAGATCCGGACGCCTGTGAGGCCGGCGATCCCGAGGTTGTCGCGCAGGTCGTGCAGCAGAGCGCCGGCTTCCACGTCGAAACCGGGCCGCTTGACGGAATAGATCCTGCGTACGCGCGTATTCTGGTCCATCTGAGTGTCCTCCTCCGTCAGACCTGCCATTCGCCGAGCAAGGTCGCGGACCGGGCTAGGAACGCGGCCATGCCGTCCGCGTCGAGGGTTCCGTGTCCAAGCCGCGCCATGTCGTACAAGTGGCGCGCGACCGTCTGCACCCGTTCTTCCTCTGCGTCGGCCGCGCGCAACCGCGCGACTGCGGGGTGGTCGGTGTTGAGCACCAGGGTCAGATCCACGGGGAACAGGTCATCGGTGCCGCCTCCTTCCGGAGACATCCGCTGGAACTGTTTGCGCATCTCTTCCATGCGGCGGGACTCCTCCGACTCTTCGATGAGAGCAGGCAGCGCGTCGGCGCCCATGGCCAGCATTTTGAGCTTTAGTTTTTCATCCCCAGTAGCCTTGCGGAACAACGTCTCCAGCGACTGCAGGAGCTCCTGGTCGTCGTTTGCGGTCTCCCCTTCCAGACTCGCGTCGACGCGCAGGAAGTGGATGTCCTTGTTTTTGTACTCGATGAAGGACATGAAATGGTTGTCCAGTTCGTGGTCCAGGATCGCGACCTGCAGCCCCTTCTCCTTTGCCCGGTTGATGTACACCACCTGTTGGCGCGGGTCGGGGGTATACAGGGTCTTGTCGTTCAGCTCGGACATCACGCGGAATCCGCCCCCGACCGACGGGAAGAGCAGGACGTCTTTGACCCGGTCGTAGAACTTTTCGTCCCGGAGGCATCCGTATTTCACAAACACCCCGATGTCCTTCCAATACCCGGCATACGCATCGCGGTCGGATTCAAACAGCGACTGGAGCTTGTCCGCGACTTTGCGGATGATGTGCTGGGAGAGCTTTTGCACATAGGAATCGTTCTGCAGGAAGCTCCGGCTGACATTGAGCGGCAGGTCGGGACAGTCCACACATCCGCGCAGCAGGAACAAAAACTCCGGCAGGATCTCTTTTACGTTGTCCGCCACGAACACCTGGTTGTAGAAGACCTTGATCCGGCCCTCCAGTGATTCGTACGAGTTGTCGGTCCGCGGAAAATACAGAATCCCCTTGAGATTGAAGGGATAGTCCATGTTGAGGTGGATCCAGAACAGGGGCTCCCGGAAATCCATAAAGGTATCCCGGTAAAACGCTTTGTATTCCTCGTCGGTGCAGTCTTTGGGGGCTTTGAGCCACAGCGGGCTGGTTTCGTTGACCGGCTTGGGCGCGGACTCTTCTTCCGCTGTCTCTTCCGAATCTGCCTTCTTTTTCTTGTCGGCCTTTTTCTCTTCTGCGACGTCCACAAAATAGATCGGATAGGGCATAAAGGCGCAATACTTGCGCAGGATGGACTCGACGCCCTCTTTTTCCATCAGTTCCTTGCCGTCGTCTGACAATTGGAGCGTCACAACCGAACCCCGTTCCGTGCGGTCCGATTCCCCCATTTCATACGCGATCCCGTCTTTGCTCAGCCAATGGACCGCTTCCGCGTCCGGCTGCCAGGAACGGGTGTCGATGCGGACGCTGTCCGCCACCATGAACGCGGAGTAGAACCCCAGGCCGAAATGCCCGATGATGCCCGCGGTGTCGATGTTTTTGTTTTTATACTTCTCGACAAAATCCATCGCGCCGGAAAATGCGATCTGGTTGATGTATTTTTTGACCTCGTCCGCGGTCATGCCGATGCCGTTGTCCTCCACCGACAACACGCCCTTCTTTTTGTCATAGCGGACGTGCACGGCATATGCTTCGTCTTCCGGCAGGGTTGTTTCTCCCACGCCGACCAGCCTGCGGAGTTTTTCAATCGCGTCCGAAGCGTTGGAAACCAGTTCGCGCAGGAAAATGTCCCGATCCGAATACAGCCATTGCCGGATGATCGGAAAAATGTTCTCTGTGGTGACCGATACATTGCCTTTTTCTTTTTGCATTTTTGTACCCTCCTGTACCTGTGTCTTTATCTATCCGCACATGTGTCGCGCAAAAGCGACGCATGCCGGACATATTCGTCCAGAATCTCGAGATAGCGCTCCCGCACGGCACGCACGACAGCATTTTCGGGGTCCAGTTCGAGTGTATCAATCCGCGCGATCGGGAGCACGTCGATCGGGGACCCGGTCAGAAAGGCGGCCGAAGCGGCACCGGCGCGGAGTTCCTCCATCGCAAACGTCCGGGTTTCCATTGCAAAGCCGGCCTCGGCAACCGCACGCTGTACATGGCGGCGGGTGATCCCGAGCATAATACAGTCGTCCGGCGCGCTGAGAACGGTGTTGCCATGGACAAAAAACAGATTGGAGCGGCTCCCCTCCGTCAATTGCCCGGAGCGGTCCGCCAGCAGCACTTCGAATGGCCTGCCGCCGGGTCCCTCTATGGCAAACGCCGTGGCGACCGCGCGTTTGTAGTCTTCGCGCACGGTTTTCACCTGCGGTGTCTCCCGCTCCCAGGACAGAACGGAACAGGCGACTCCCTCCGTCACCATGGTGTCGGAGGGATAATAATACGGACTGAGATGCAACACGGTGTGGCATGCCGTCACCACGATCCGGATGTTGCACCGCCGCGCGTCCGCAGCGGCCAGCAGCCGGTCGGCGTCTTTCCGCAATCGAAAAAGATCCAGCGGAAAAGCCCCCGCCACGGAGTGGAGCAGCCGGGCGGCATGATCTTCCCAAAAAAGCGGGACGCCGTCGCGCACGCGCACAACTTCGTAATACATGGTTTCGTCGGTTGGCAGGAAAAAAGGACGGGCTTCGCCGTCTTCCACATGATAGAGGCGGCCGTCCGCAATCAGCAGGGCGCCCGCCGTTTCGTCTATGATCGGATAGGCCATTCGGGAACCTCCCGTTATCAGTCACCGGTAGAATGGGACTGTAGGATGATACAAGATTATAGCACACCGCCGGGGGGTCCGGGCTTTTGACACGCCTTGCGGGACGGTGCTATACTGATTCATATTTTTATGCAGACTCCGAAATGATTTATGGCTGTTTTTTGTATTTTTATTCGGGATCATGCATATTTATCCGGAGGTGCCCCTATGTCCAAAGAAAAAATCCTGCTGGCCTATTCGGGTGGGCTGGATACGTCCATCATCATCCCCTGGCTCAAAGAGAACTATGACTGCGAAGTGATCGCCGTGGCCGCGGATGTCGGTCAGGGTGAGGAACTGTCCCCGCTGTATGAAAAAGCGATCCGCACCGGTGCTTCCAAGATTTTCATCGAGGACATCACCCGCGAGTTCATCACGGATTTCGTGTACCCGACCCTCAAAGCGCACGCGCTGTACGAAGGCAAATATTTGCTGGGCACTTCGTTTGCGCGTCCCGTCATCGCCAAGCGTCTGGTGGAAATCGCCCGCCGCGAGGGCTGCACTTCCATCGCGCACGGCGCGACCGGCAAAGGCAACGACCAGGTCCGGTTCGAGCTGACCGTCAAAGCCCTCGCCCCGGACATGCGCATCATCGCGCCCTGGCGTCTGTGGGACCTCAAATCGCGCGACGAGGAGATCGACTACGCCAACGAGCGCGGGATTCCCGTGCCCGTCACCAAAAAAGACAACTACTCGATGGACCGCAACATCTGGCATCTGAGCCATGAAGGCCAGGATCTGGAAGATCCCGAGAACGAGCCCCAGTACGAGCGTCTGCTGCAGCTGATGGTCTCACCGGAACAGGCGCCCGACCAGCCGACCTATGTCGAGATCGAGTTTGAAAAAGGCATCCCGGTCCGCGTCGACGGCAAAGTCACCGACGACGTCGAAATGCTCACCTATCTGAACCGCGTCGCGGGCCAGAACGGCGTCGGCATCCTGGACATGGTGGAAAATCGTCTGGTCGGCATGAAATCCCGCGGTGTCTACGAGACGCCGGGCGGATCGGTCCTGTACTTCGCGCACCGCGAGCTCGAGCTCCTCTGCCTGGAGCGTGACACATTGCACTACAAGGATGTGGTCGCCCAGCGGTTCGCCGAACTGGTGTACTACGGCCAGTGGTTCCACCCCCTGCGCGAGGCGCTGTCCGCGTTTGTCGACCAGACACAGCAGACCGTCACCGGCAAGGTGCGGTTGAAACTCTACAAAGGCAACATCCTGCCCGCGGGCGCCTCTTCTCCGTTCTCCCTGTACGAGGAGGCGTTGTCCACCTTCGGGGCAGACGACGTGTACGACCAGAAAGACGCCGGCGGGTTTATCAACTGCTTCGGGCTGCCGATGAAGGTCATCGCCCAAATGAAGCAAAAGAACGGGTTGACCGAGTAACAGGACGCGGAGGATCTCCATGGCAGACAAACTCTGGGCGGGACGGTTTGAAAAGTCCACCGACACAACGGTGAACGATTTCCATGCCTCCCTCCCCTTCGATTGCCGGATGTTCGAGCAGGACATCCGGGGCAGCATCGCCCACGCGCGCATGCTCGCTTCGATCGGCGTGCTCACGCCGGAGGACGCGCGGGCCATCGAAGTCGGCTTGACCGCCATCGCGGAGGACATCCGGGACGGCCGTCTGACGTTCGACAACGGTGCCGAAGACATCCACATGTTTATCGAATCCGAATTGACGCGTCGGATCGGGGACGCGGGCAAACGACTCCACACCGGCCGCAGCCGCAACGATCAAGTCGCGCTGGATCTGCGCCTCTATGTGCGCGACCATGCCGCCGGGATCCGTTCCGGGATGGTGGAGCTGTGCGCGGTACTGCTCGACCGGGCCGAAGAGCACCTCGACACTGTGATGCCGGGGTACACCCACCTGCAGCGTGCTCAGCCGATCACGTTTGCCCACCACCTGATGGCCTATGTCGAAATGGTCCGGCGGGACATCGGGCGACTGGACGACACACTGCGCCGCATGGACGTCCTCCCGCTGGGATCGGGGGCGCTCGCGGGCACTCCCTATCCGCTCGACCGCCGGATGGTGGCGCGCGAACTGGGCTTTGCTGAGATCACCCACAACAGCCTCGACGGGGTCGCGGACCGGGATTACGCGGTCGAGCTGGCTTCCTGTCTGGCACTTTTTATGGTCCATCTCTCCCGTTTCAGCGAAGAGATTGTCCTCTGGTCCTCCCAGGAATTCCGATTTGTAGAGCTCGACGACGCGTTCAGCACGGGCAGCAGCATCATGCCGCAGAAAAAGAACCCGGATGTGGCGGAGCTGACCCGGGGCAAATCCGGTCGCGCCATCGGGGGACTGGTCACACTGCTGACGATGCTCAAAGGCCTGCCTTTGGCCTACAACAAGGATCTGCAGGAAGACAAGGAAGCGGTTTTCGACCTTCTCGACACCGTTTCCATGTGCCTCCCCGCCTTCACCGGTATGGTGCGCACCCTGCGTGTCCGCGAGGACAAGATGCGCGCCGCGGCGATGTCCGGGTTCACCAACGCCACCGATCTGGCCGACTATCTGGTCGGACGCGGCCTTCCCTTCCGCGATGCCCACGAGGTGTGCGGGCGTCTGGTCCGGCACTGCGAGCTGACCGGACAGTCGCTCGAAGAGCTGTCGCTGGAGACGCTGCGGGAGGCTTGCGATTTATTTGAGAACGACGTGTACAATGTCATCCAGGTGGATGCCTGTGTGCGCAGGCGTTCCCTCCCCGGCGGCCCGGCACCTGAAGCCGTCCGGGAGTCGATCCGGCAGGCGCGGGAAGCACTGGGGATCTAGCCGGTCGAACGACGGGAAAATGCAAGGCGCGCCGGAGATCCGGCGCGCTTTTCGTTTCGGGACGTGAGAGGTGTGGAGAGATCGGGTCGTTCAGTAGTTTTCCTGCTCCAGCATCCGTGCCTTTTCCTGCCACTTGCGTCCGTCTTCTTCCAGCCCCATCATCCGGTAGACCGCAGACTTGCCCATACAGGCTTCCGCGCTCCTCGGAAACCGCTTGAGCGCTTCGTCGTACCAGATCAGCGCTTCGTCCAGTTCACTCATCTGGGACAGCACGTTGGCCTTGCCGATCAATGCGCTCACATGCTCCGGCACAGTCCGCAGGATCTGCTCGTACAAGTCGTACGACTCGTCGAGAAGCCCTTGAAAATACAGGATGGTCGCTTTGTTGTAGAGCGCTTCGGTAAAGTCTGGAAAGC
>JAAYKS010000383.1 GCA_012522285.1 Clostridiaceae bacterium
AAGCGGCGGGTTGCACCAGTACCACAAGATCCAGCCTGAGCGCGACGTTGCCGCCCATAAAGCCTGACCGGATGGAGAATAGCGCCCGGCCCCCTTCGCCCGAAGCCGGCATGGAGACCTGCGGTCCAACCGAGCGCGTCTGCAGCGGGCGACACTGCAGCAGATTGATGTACATCTGTCCGTCGGGTCCGGGGTTAGCGGCATACTCGATGTCGACCGGGTAGGCGTAGACCGCCTCGATCCGATGCATCATGCGGCGCAGCAGGTTCGCGAAGTCTGTGCGGGTGAGCAGTCGGTCGAAGGTCAGCACCCAGGGCACGTTCTCCCGCGACAGGTGGTGGACACGCGCGGCTTCGGCGGCTTCACGGTCTTCCTCTCCGAGCAGGCCTGTGTCGATCTCAGGGGCCTGGCGCAATACGTCGCGTACGGGCATAGAACGGAGCGCGTTGGATTCCAGGTCCAGTACATCCACTTCATGCTGCGAAAACCGCGCACGGTCCCGTCCGGCCACCGGAACGAGGGAAGGCCGGTCCAGCGCCACGATACGTGGATAGTCGCCTGCGACCCGGTCGACCGCGCGCGTGCCAAGACCGAACACCAGACGCGTCATCCCGGCCGACCCGTCGATGTCCCGGTCCCAGACATACAGGTTGGACGAGTTGCCCATGCCTGCGACCAAAGGAAAGAACAGGGATCCGTGCCGGTCGCCGGACACCCGTTGCACCAAAAGCGCCATCTGCTCATCCCGTCCCGCAAGCCCTCGTTTGTGGCGGTAGGCAAGCGCGTCGGGATTCATCGTGCTCGCGTATACCTGTCGCACCGCATCCTCAAACTGGCGGTAACGGGTCTCCGGCGACCCCTGTCCCGGGCAGAACACGCTCTCGTACTTTCCAGCGAAGGCGTTGCCGAACTGATCTTCGAGCAGGCTGGAGGAGCGCACGATGATCGGGGAGTTGCCGAAATACTCCAACATCGCGATGAATCGGTCGCGCAGCGTCGAAGGGAACACCCCGTGCTCCAGTCTGCCGCGCAGCTCATCGGCGAGCGCAAAATAACCTTCTTCCGTATTCTGTCGGAGCCGCAGCCGGAAACAATCATTGTGGACCAGATAGGTGTAGTAGACATCGGATCCGACAAAAAACGAATCGTGGCGTTCCAGATGGGCGTTCCAGTCGAAAGCGGTGTCCGCGGCGAGGATCGCGCGCGCCAGCAGCATGCCCGCGGCTTTGCCGCCGATCGGACCGGTCCCGATCTCCCGTTGCTGTACCGCGAGCAGGTCGCCCAGATCCATGTACCGCTCCGCGATGTCCCGGATTCGCTCGTCCTGACCAAACAGCATCCGGATCAGGCGGCGCGTCCACAACTGGCGGGACGGATCGTCCGGAGGGAGGGAGGCGGCTCGTTCGGCCTCGAGAAACAGACGATCCCAGTGGTCGAGTCGACGCGCGCCTTCCGTGAGCGGGATGCGCGGTGCAAACAACGCCGCGGCTTCCGCGCTGGCCGTGACCGGGTCGATGTGGATTCCGTCCTCCGAAACCCGGTGGGGAAGGAACATCGTGGGGGAGTACCGTTCCCACACTTTGAGCGGATGCAGATAAAGCGCTCCATCGATTTCATACAGGTCCAGCAGCAGCTGTGTGGTATCGCGGATCCTTGCGATGGTCTCGTAGGAATGCCGGCCACGCAACAGCGCAAAGTAAGCGACTGTATCCAGTTCAAACAGATAGGGGCAGGTGCTGCGGAAAAAGTTGCCGGTCATCAGGTCGCTGCACCATTCATCCGTCAATTCGGTCAGGCAGTCGAATACATAGACAGCCTGTCGTCCCTCCTCAGCGATGATCCTGTGCACCTCGGCCGTAAACGCCTCGAATCCGCCCCGGGCTTCCAGTGTGCAAACCCGGATGCGGGGATCCGCGTCCACCACCGGAGGGTGTTCTCCAAAACGGATGTAAACCACCCGATATCCGTCGTCCAGCGCTTGGGTAGCCAACCTGGACGCAAAGAACCGATATCCGTCAATGCCGTCCACCTGCCAGACGACATTGTCTCCCAAACGAATGTCGTCCAGTACGCGGTCCATCGCGGGCAGTCCCGAACGTACGCGACGAAATGCAGCGTTTGCCATCGGTGTGCCGTCCATGCTGCCGCCTCCTTCCGAATCTTACCGGATCCTTCCGATTCTTGCCGGATCCTTCCGAATCTTGCCGGATCCTTCCAAATCCGGGGGGGGGGAAAAGAGCGCCGGGACGGAGGTTCCGTCCCGGCGTCATTGCCTGTTTCCATTGTACCAAAAAGCGAAGGATTCAGTTCCTATCCGCCTTCTCGATGGCCTCCCACAACCCGTTCAGGTAGGCGATGCCGAGCGCGCGGTCATACAGGCCGTAGCCCGGCCGGCCGTTTTCATCCCAGATCATGCGGCCGTGGTCGGGGCGCACATACCCGTCGAAACCGGTATCGTACAGCGCTTTCACAACCTCATACATGTCCAGACTCCCGTCGG
>JAAYKS010000059.1 GCA_012522285.1 Clostridiaceae bacterium
CAAGATGCCAACGGCACGAAGCATCCGGAGGGGATTGACCCGCCGGATGTCATCGTGCCGTTTGGTTTGCTTCCCGTTACGCCCGTTCATGATTCGGAAAGGGCCTTTCCCGGGTCGTGTCACCCGATATGGTAGAATCCCTCGTCCGGCAGCGCGCCGCCGATCGACTGGGGATTGGAGGCAAACAACACGTCCAGCATGTTGGAGATGGCCGGTTGCATGTCCTCCCCGTCAATATAGACCAGATTGCAGTTCGGGATCGCTTTGGCCGCGACAGCCGCTTTCGGCATGATCCCGTGTTTCTCGACCAGGATCGATCCTGCGGCCACCTGGGTCTTCACAAACCCGATCGAGGTTTCGTATTCCGCGAGGAAGGCGGCGACGGCTTCGGGATGTTCGTCTGCGAACGCGGTCCGCACGACAACAGCACCCATCGTCAACACACTGCCCTCGTCCCCGTTTTTGTCGGCGGCGAGCGACCAGGCTTCAGTGACATCCACCGCAAGCCGCAGTTCCGGATTGGCCATGAGGGTGGCGGTCACTTTGGGTTCGGGCAGCATGCACAGATCCACAGATCCCGCCGCAGCCAGCGCGGCCAGCTCGTCATGGTCCGCGTAGTACACCACTTCGACGCTGTCGGTGAGCCCGTAGGCATCCAGTATGTATTCGATCGCGTATTGGGGCACAGCACCCTGACCGGAGACGTGCAAGGTCCGCCCGGCCAGATCCTCGACCGACTGGACCTGGTCGCCGTTCTCCAGGATATGGAGCACGCCCAGCGTGTTGAGAGCGATGAGTTTGGCGCCGCCTTCGAGCTTGTTGTAGAGCAGCGCGGCGGTATTGGTCGGAACACAAGCGATGTCCACTTCACCGGAAATCACGAGCGATGCCACGTTCTGTGCAGATGGCTCGACGATGAAGGTGTATTGATTGCTGGTATTTTGTTTTTCATTCTTCTCCATCAGCTGGGACATTCCGATGCCGGACGGTCCCTGGATGGTGGCGATTTTGACCGCAGTCCGCTCCGTATACGGCACCGTCGAAGGCGTCGTCGGGGCAGTCGTGGGTGCCGCGGTCGTCGGAGCCGCAGTCGGTGCCGCGGTTGTCGATGTGGTGACGGGGGTGGTAGGCGTGGTGGTGTTGCATCCGGCTAACCCGACCGTGAGAACGGCGAGCACGAGGAGCAGGGCGGACAGGAGAACGGTTGGTTTGCGCATGGAAATTCCTTCTTTCAACAGCAAAATAAGACCTTACACATTGTAACAGAGTCGGTCATGACAATTGATGCAAATGTTACACAATTTTCATACCGCTATCCGCCGGAAATCCGTGAGATTTGCCTGTGGCTGTAGCGAGTTCAGCTCTGTTAGGGTGCACTGGTCGGTGTGCTGCCTGTCGTTTCAGATGTCGTTGTCGAAGAGGATGAGGGGGTTGTCGAGGTAGCGGTTGTCCCGGTCGTACCCGATGTCCCCGTGGGCATTGTGGTTTCGGTAGGGGTCGGTGTGACAGGTTGTGTCGTAGGCTCCGTGCCGGGTGCTGTTGTGGGTTCCGTCGTGGTCGAAGAGGTGGTCTCACTCGGCTCCGTGGTCGGCTCCGCTGTCGGTGTCGTCTCCGTGGGAGGCGCCGTGGGTGCGGGGGTGGTGACCGCGGGCGTAGACGGGGCGGGTGTCGTTCCCCCCCCGGATCCGGTCGGAAGAGCCGACGCGGTGGTGGTCACGAGCGTGGGCCGCTGTCCGAACATCGCATCCCATGAAAACATCATCTTGGCGGCGAAGACTCCCACGAGGACAAAACAGAGGAAAAACGCCAACGGCATGAGGATGCCCCGTGCGCGGGAGGGAGTCCCTTCCCTTTCCGACATTTCTGAGGCCACCACCGGCACGCCGCCGACGTTATCAGGCGAAACAGGCTGGCGCGCGGAAGACGGCGCATCAAATGCCGCTGCGGCGATGGCACGGTCAATTTCTCCAGCGGGAATCTGGGTCGTCACATCGAGCAGTGAACCGGCCGTGGCCTGCGCCATCCTGGTGTCAGTTTCCAGTACCCGTACCGCAATCAACGAAAGGTTGTCCCGCGATCCGGCCTGGATCGACTGCTGCACGATCCGGTGCGGCAACGTCGAGAAGACGTCCGCCGTGCCGATTTGCCACTGCAGCGCCGCTTCGTCGAGCATGTCGGAGACGCTGTTGCTCGTCAGAACAAACGTGTCGCCCTTCTGCAAAATGACAGTGGGGCCAAAGGAAGGCTCCAACTGCATCTCTTCCGGGAAAATGCCGAGGTATTGGGTGAGGACATTGCGTTCCGGATGCGTGCGCGCCTCTTCCCTTCCGATGATGCCCATCCGCACCAGTTTTTGCGCCTGGGTGTGGTCATAGGTCATCTGGATCAGGCTCTCCCCGCGATAGAGGAAAATTCGGCTGTTTCCGATATTGGCCGTGCGCGCAATCCCGTCCCGGATGAACAAGAGAGAGAAAGTCGTTCCCATCCGCAGCCCCTTGTTGTGCCGGATCCCGTCACACAGAGCCGCGTTGACGTCCTGGACATAGGCGCGTACAAAATCTTTAAACGGCAACTCGGGCTGTCCTTCGACCTCCCTGCGATGCCGATCGAGGAATTCCGCGGCGATGCGCGACGCTTCCACCCCGAGCTGGCCTTCGCCCATCCCGTCAAAGATGGCATAAATCTGGGTGGCGCCTTCATACACGGCAGACCTTTCGAAAGCCTGTCCCGGAACCATCCCGCGGATATAGTTATCGAGAACGTACAGATTGTCGAAATGGAGTTTCGCAAATCCGCCCTGTTCCGACAGAGAGATTGTGATCGTTCTGGTCACGTGGTGGTCACCTTTCTCCGGTTCCCCAGAGGAATGCATGCAGCGCGGGAAGTTGCACATCCCAGTCAATCCGCATGTTCCAGTTTTCCGGATCGGTCTGGTACCTGCCGTCCGCGGGCACCTTGTATTCCCGCATTTCCGACAGGCTCTGCATCGCGTCCAATCCGATCCGCATCATATCGGAGCGCCCCAGATTGGTCTCGAAATGTCCGAGACTCTCGTCCAGGAAAGTGATTTTTTTTGGTAAGCTGGACTCCTTGAACAATCCGATCAGATTCATCATCACCTGTCGCTGGCGTCCGGTTCGGGCGTGATCCGATCCGACCTTGCGGATCCGGGACCAGGCGATGGTCTGCATACCATTCAATTGCTGCGCCCCCGGAGAGGTCACATGGGGAGCAGGATCCTCACTGTGGAACAGGGCATGCATCTCGTCCAGAATCTCGTTGAGGTTTTCGATTTCTTCCGCCTGGACCTCGATTTCCATCCCTCCCACAATGTCGATCAACTCGGTCGCGCTGTAAAAATCGAACATCGCGAAGCCCTGGATGTCGAGGCCAAAATTCTGGTTGATCGTGTTGATCAGCAATCCGACTCCGCCTAGCGCGTAAGCCGCGTTGATTTTTTCATTTTCACTGCGCCCGGCCAGATCCACCTCGGTATCGCGCATGATCGAAGTCAGTTTGATGCAATTTTCGCGGGTGTCGACCGACAGGACGATCAGACTGTCCGCCCGGCTGATCATGTCCGCGGGACTCCGCGCGTCTACGCCGAACACCAGGATATTCTCGACTTTGCTGTCGATCCGTTCCACCTGTTCGATGGGAAAATCGGGATGGACATAGACCCGGACCCGTCCCCCTTCGCCCCATGCCCCGTCGGTGTTGGAAATAGGAATCGTGTAGTGGTCGATCGGCACCGCGGTCCCGCCCTGCGGACGGATGATGGGAATGTCGGTAAACAGTGGTTTCCCCAAAAGGAACCAGGTATACGCGCCAAATCCCACAATCAAACCAAGAAGAGCGGCCGAAAGCCGGATGAAAAACCGGCCGGCGCGGCCGGATCGGCGCCTGCGCATGACACGGGCGGGCGGCACTTCTCCGTGTGGGTTCGGACGTGCAGTGTAGTATGGAGACTGTCCCTGCGGTGCACGGACAGGATTGGTCTTCTTCATATCGTCTTCCTATTCAACTGTTCTTCATCATGGCGCTTTCCATCAGGTCGGCAACCAGTTCGATGGCATCGCAACACTCTTCGAGGTCGTTGTAGACCTCTCTCCATTTGTAGATCTCGAGCGGATCGGTTTCGGTCAGATACAGATTGCGCACCGCCTTTTGATACAGGCGGTCTCCGACCTCTTCCAGACGATTCACTTCGATGATGTGGTCGTTGATGGTCTTGGATCGTTTGTAGTTGCGGAACTCCTTGATCCCGGACAACAGCTCGTCGCAGCATTGCCGGACGATTCTCACAAACTCCACCATATCCGGACGGGTTCCCTTGATGTTGGTCATCCAGATGTGGATACCTGTGTCCTCGACTTGATCCGTGATGTCGTCGATCGCGCTGGCAATCTCGAGGATGTCTTCCCGTTCGAGAGGCGTGATGAAGGCACGGTTGAGCTCTGCGCACAAATCGTGCAGCAAACCGTCCGCGTGGTGTTCGATTTCATGCAGTGCATGCAACCGGGTTTCGAGGTTATCCATCGTCAACACGAGCTCTTCGAGGCTTTCCGCCGCCTTGCAGGATTGTTCGGTCGCCTCTACGAGCATGTGAAAATAATCGACCGGTTTGTTTAGTATAGCCATTCCTATATGTTCCCCCTTGTCAGAAAATGCGGATAAACAATTTCGCCATGACGAAGCCGATGATTCCGCAACCCGGGAATGTCAACACCCAGGTCAACACCATGTCCCGCACGACGCTCCAGTTTACCATAGAAACACGGCGGGCGGCACCCACCCCCATGATCGCGGTGGTTTTGGTATGTGTGGTACTGACCGGGATCCCGGTCAGCGAGGAGAGCAAAAGACAGCCCGCTGCCGCAAAATCCGCGGAAAAGCCCTGATATTTTTCGAGCTTGACCATGTCCATGCCCACCGCTTTGATAATCCGGTATCCTCCGATCGAGGTTCCGATTCCCATGACCAGAGAACAGAGCACCATCACGAAAAAAGACACGTCGATCACCATCCCGGGCGTGACGGTCTCTCCGCGGGCGAGCAGGATCCCGAGCATCAGAATCCCGATGAATTTTTGCCCGTCCTGGGCTCCGTGCATGAACGCCATCGCGGCGCCGCCCGCGATTTGTGCATATCCGAATCCCCGGTCGGCACGCCGCCGGTTGACGCCCCGGAACAGATGCGCGACCAGCTTGGCCATCACATATCCGGACCCGAATCCCAAAAACGTCGACAACAAAAGTCCGTAGATCACCTTGAGCCACTGATCCGCGTTGATGGCACCGGAAAAACCGGTGATCGCGACGGCAGCGCCGGTCACGCCGGCGATCAGGGCATGGCTTTCACTGGTCGGGATGCCGAAATACCAGGCGGCCGTAGCCCAGACGACGATCGCAACCAGGGCGGCACACAGCGCGGTGACCGCAATCCGGCTGTCGGAGCCAAAATCCACCATCTTGAAAATGGTGTCCGCGACCGCGACGTTGATCGCCGTCATGACGGTGACACCCAGGAAATTGAAGAAAGCGGCCATCAAAATCGCAGCCCGGGGCGGCATGGCCCGGGTGGAAATGACCGTGGCGATTGCATTGGGGGCATCGGTCCAGCCGTTGACAAAGATAACGGCCATAACCAGCAAAACAGTGATCAGCAAAGCGGGTGTTTCAAACATGAGTCGGGCGAACTCGACAATTTCCATGATTTCACTCCGATAGGCACCCTCTGAGGGATGACATCGACGATGTGTGCCTCTGGTGCCAAGCCATATTATATAGAAGCGCATAGGCGACTTCAAATCAAAGTGTGATGTAATATAGACGGTAGTTCCGCGCCAACATGTGCGGTTTTTATGAAAAGAGGACAGACATGATGACGGATGTTACAAAAACCCGTAAAACGGTTTTTCAGGGGTTTGTGCTGATGCTGGCGCTCCTGTTCGCAACCGGGTGCGGCAAAGCCGCGCCACAGGAAACGACCGGAGA
>JAAYKS010000384.1 GCA_012522285.1 Clostridiaceae bacterium
CACCGAGCAGGCGCGCGAGTTTGCCGTCGTATCGGTCGAGGATGGCTGCCAGGATGATCAAAAGACAACTCATGAAAATACGAGGTGCGATGGCCGGAATCGTACCTCTGTCGATCCCCGCCGCGGATGAGGCAACCATGATCGCAAGTACGCCGCAGGACAGATTGGCCATCGTGAGGGCGTTGGCCAGGTTCATGCGGATGGGGTTGTCCTGCTCACGCAACCGCCCCAGCCGGCGCATCCCGGGGGGCAGTGTGAAGATGCGAACGGGACGGCGCTCCCGCACCGGTAGCCGAATGACTCGAGACAGATGTGGAAGCCGTACGGCCCTGCGGGGACGTCTTCTCATCGCCATGACGCCACCACTGTTTTGCCGGCACGGACCGCCTGTCCGGGTCGGACCAGGACGGCGCACGTCGGCGGCATCACCAGTTCCGCGCAGGAGCCGAGTTTGATCATGCCGAATCGCGCACCCTGTTCGACCCGGTCCCCTTGGCGTACGTCACAGACGATCCGGCGTGCAAGCATGCCGGTGATCTGGTTCACTCTGACTCTTCTGTCTCCCGTCTCACAGTCGATCAACAGCGAGTTTCGCTCGTTCAATTCGCAGGCGTGGCTTTTATATGCTGGCAGAAAGGACCCTTCGCGATATTCCACGAGGGTCACGTTGCCGCTGCAGGGCGCGCGGTTGACGTGGACGCTGAACACCGACATGAAAATGGAAACCCGAACCCCGGGGCCGTCCAGCATGGGATCGTACTCGACCGGCACCACCGACATCACCTTGCCGTCGGCGGGACTTAGCAGCACCTCGGGATCCGTGTCGATCTTGCGGTAGGGCGATCGGAAAAACCAGAAAAGAAACAGAAAAAACGGCAAGGCCGGCAGGGCGGCCAGCGGGTGGATCCAGAACAACAGGACGACCAGGCCGAGCGATACGAGGACCGGCCACAGCCCTTCGCGGGCAAACGGAATGCGGAATTTGTGCATGCCGGTGCTAAACCCTCCGAGGCCGGGGTCACGCCCCGGCAGTTGATGCCTTATTGTAGCGGTTTATGCCACATTTGTCTTCCGTCCATCGTGTGGATCGCCTCCGCTGCGGCACGTTCCGATCCGAACAGTTTCATGGGAATGTTGAACCAGCCGACCTGATCCCGGTCCAGAAGTTCGAGCAGCAGACCCAGTTTCATGCGCGGATCGGCTTCCAGTGCGGTCGAGAGGGTGCGGAACCTCCCCTTGAGGAGCAGGGAAATCAGGGAATCGACATTCATCGCGGTGCGGCGTTTTTCGTAATCGAGATACAGCTGCCGCCGGGCGGTCTCGAGCGCAGCGATAAACGTGTCGCAGGTGAGCATCCGGTCCCGGGGCAACCCGAGGATCTGCGCGGCCTGTTGGAGTCCCAGCAACAGGTCGTAGGTGTAGAACCGTTTCATCGCACGGTATTCGTCGCGGGCAAAATAGTAGTAGTCCCCGTCGATCCGACCGAAGGTCACCAGGGTGTCCAGCCGCCCGAGCCGGCGGTTGGTCTCCAACGAGGACGGCGTGAGATCGAACGCCCCTCCCAGATCCAACCGGTTGCGGATGTGCGCGAGCCGGATGTTGTCGCTCTCGACCGGTTTGTCTCCCCCGCGAATGTCGACCGCGATGATGTTGCGATATCCCCGGCGACGCAGCATCGCGACCGGGAGATTGTCTCCAAACCCGCCGTCCAGATAGGTTCTGCCCCCGAACCCGACCGACTTGAGGCCGGGATAGCGGGTGCTGCCCATGATGTAGTCGACCAGCAATCCGGGATGGATCGACTCCCGCCACACCTCGACGGTCTCCAGATCGGTCAGCGAGTACAGTACCAGTCCGTAATCGATCTCCGAACCCATCACCGCGGCTTCATCGAGCACCCGCTCGATGGTGGCCCGAAACGGCGAGGTGTCCAGCCCCCGCTTGCGGACGATGTCCACCATGACGTCCAGATTTTTGGGGCTCAGTACGTCCGGCTTTTTGAATTCTGTATCGTCTGGGAGGTTGAGGCATTGCTCCACCGTGATGGCCTGCCACATCCCCAGAGCGGCCTCATAGTCTCCCTGGGCGACGAACGCGGCGTTGAGAGAGCCGATGGAGGCACCGACGGCCGCACAGAGCGGGACCCCCAGGTCACGCAGTGCTTCCCACGCCCCGATCTGGTAAATTCCTTTGGCACCTCCGCCCGCGAGCGCGAGCGCAAATCGTTCCGGTTGCATGGTAATTGGCACCTCCGTCCCACCTGTTTATACAGCGGATGGGAGGGAAACCGCAAGGAACGAGGGTGAAAAAAGCCACACAATCTTCACAATTCGATCACGATCCTCCACGTTTTCGCAGGACTGTTTTCATGATGGGGGCGCACAATAGGGGTGTAGCGGCTAAGATTTGCCGACAACACGACACTATACCGGATAATTAAAGGAGTGATTGAAATGACGGACCGTCACGAAATCGAGAACCGGAATTCCATACAGACCCAAATCGCAGGAGACAAGATGAAACCCAGGAAAAGGAACACCTCGGTGATTCTGGCCGCCATCCTCGTCACCGCACTGGTGTTCAGCACCGTAAGCGGTGTGCTGTTTTGGTATTTCTCGCGCCCGGACACTTCCGAACCCGTGCCTACCACGCCGGGCCAGGTACAGGGGGAACCGACCGGAGGTCTGGCCCCCACCGGACAGTTCAACATCGAGGAACTGCCCACATTGCCCTCCGGCAACGGGAAAACCGCACGTAAGACTTACGAGATCGCCGCCGATGTCGGACCGGCGGTGGTTGCCATCACGACCGAAGTCGTGACGTCGCTCTTTGGCCGGCTGACAACTTCGCAAAGCGCGGGATCGGGCATCCTCTTCACGGAGGACGGCTACATCGTGACCAATGCGCATGTCGTCGACGGTGCCAAACTCATCACCATCGTGACCGAAGCCGGAGACAGCTACGAAGCCAAACTGGTCGGAGCGGACAAACAGTCCGATCTGGCGGTACTCAAGATTGAAGCGGATGAAACACTCCCGTTCGCGATGTTCGGCGATTCCGACACCCTGGTCCGCGGAGAGCTCGCGGTGGCGATCGGCAATCCGCTCGGCGAACTCGCGGGCACCGTGACCGTCGGTGTGATCAGCGCGCTCAACCGCCAGATCACGATCGACAACGTGACTATGAATCTGATCCAGACCGATGCCGCGATCAACGCCGGCAACTCTGGCGGCGCGCTGGTCAACTCATTCGGTGAAGTCATCGGCATCAACTCGGCCAAAAAATCCGCCAGCGGCATCGAGGGGTTGGGATTTGCCATCCCAATCAACGACGCCAAACCGGTGATCGAAGAACTCATCAACAACGGGTATGTGACCGGACGGCCGGTCATCGGAATCAGCGGGGAAGGCGTACCGGAACAGATCGCGCAGCGTTACGGATGGCCGGTCGGCGTCTATGTCGGGAGCGTGCAGCCCGGTGGCGCGGCCGAGACGGCAGGCATCCGCCAGGGGGACATCATCGTCTCCTTCGACGGCACCGAGGTCGCGTCGGTCGCACAGCTCAACCAGCTCAAAGAAGGACACGAGGCCGGAGATGCGATCGAGGTCAAAATCTTCCGGACCGACGACGAGACCGAGCTCACGGTCACGCTGATATTGGGAGAAG
>JAAYKS010000060.1 GCA_012522285.1 Clostridiaceae bacterium
AAAACCGTGATCCAGCACATCTACGACACCCATTTTGAGAGTGTGGACCGTGTGATCGCGTTCCGGGAAGAGTGGAGAGCGCTCGAAGGCCTGATCGACGACCACTGCTTCCATCTGGTGGATGAGCGGCTGGGGATGCAGATCGTCGACGCGTCGGATTTCCGCGATGTGGTCAACACCTATTTCCACCGCATGTCCGGCATCGGCGACGCAAAAGGCCGCAACATCTACCCTTGAGTCCCGGCCGGGGTGATATTGCCACGCCAGAACGCGGCATGACCCCAGTTTTTTGAGACCAAACCGGATCTCCACCGCGTCTGACGCAGGGGAGGTCCGGTTTTACTTCCAGCAAAAATGGAAAAAAAAGAGTCGAATTCGTGCGGTAACCAGGTGCATCCTGAGAGAGTGGTGGTACAATACTTCTAGACAGAAAAACACCCCATAAACCACCAAAAGAACGCAGGAGGAAAGCAAATGTTCAAGAACAATGCAAAAATCGGTTTCGTCGGTTTCACCTATCCGGCCCCCAAGGAACTGTCTCCACTGGACAAGATTTTCTGGCAGATGGAAGCCGCCAAAGAAATGGGCTGCGGCGTCTTTGTTCCTTTCGCGTTCGGTCTTGGCGCGGACGACATCAAACGTATCGATGACAAAATGGCGGAGTACGGGTTTGAGACCGAAGGTCGCGTGCACCCCAGCGTCTTCGAGTTGTGCGGCTGGCAGGGCGCGGACAAGGTCAAAGCCCTCGAGACCTTCGAGCAGAGCCTGGAAGAGCAGAAAGCCCGCGGCATCACCATCCTGCGCGGCGCGTATGGCCGTCTGAACGCCAAAACCACCCGCTGGAACCTCACACCCGGCTGGACCGGCGCCGAGCAGAAGGCCAACGTCACCGAGTGCCTGAAAGTCGCCGCTCCGCTGCTGGAGAAATACGGCTTGTACGGCGCGCTCGAAAACCACCTCGACTTCACCGGCAAAGAGTTCGACGAGATCTACACCGCGGTGGGTTCCAAGCACGTCGGTTGTGCCTATGACACCGCCAACGGCTTCTTTACCAACACCGACCCCAACGAAGACATCGACTACATGTCCAAGTGGGCGATCACCACGCACATCAAAGACTCCGTCATCGTGGACTCCCCCTTTGGCGGCGCAAACGGCCCGCTGGTTCCGGTCGGCTGCCTCCTGGGCACCGGCAACGTCGACGTCAAGCGCGCACTCGACACCATCCTCAAAGTGGCCCCGATGCGCGAAGGCATCCACCTGATCATCGAGACCGGCTGGTTCGGCGCCGATGTCCAGAACGCCAACCCGGACATGGACGCCTACAACCACATGGTCACCAAAGCCAGCATCCAGTACCTCAAAGACTATCTCACGATCTGATCGCCCGGCGACAGGTTTACAGATGAGAATAGAAGCGGTTTCCCGAAAAGGAAGCCGCTTCTTCTTTGCGCAGAGAAAGGTTATGAAAGCCTCGGACTCGTTAGCCGCCTTCCGCCAGCAGTTCGGGCGGCTCGGCCGGTTTGGCGTCGGACACGATGTTGCGTGCCCAGTATCCCGTCCGCACCACCAGTACCCCGACGATCGCTTTGATCGCGTCCGCCAGGTTGGCCAGCGGGTAGAGCGCGGTGATGGGCAGGCCGGTGTGGTGGACCAGCAGGTATACGTAGGGGATCATGATCGCCCAGCTGTACACGCTGTCGAACAGGAAGGTGATAAAGGTCTTGCCGCCCGAGCGCAACGCAAAATAGCAGCAATGCGCGGTCGCGTTGAAGGCCATGTACATCGCGCTGGTCCGCATGAACGTCGTGGCGAGGTGGCGCACTTCGTCGGTGGTGTTGTAGATCCGGGGGATCAGCCCCGCGACGGAGGCCAGCACCGACCCTAGGACGATACAGACACAGACGTCGAAAAAGATGATCTTCCAGACCTGCCCCTTGGCCTTGACCAGGTCGTTGGCACCGAGCGATTGTCCGACCGTGACCGCGACCGCGGTGCCCATCGAGAGGAAGAATACGTTGAACAAGTTGGTGATCGTGCTCGCGATGTTGAGCCCGGCCATCACGTTCAAACCCCGGGTCGACAGGATCTGGATGAGGGTGGTCATGCTTAGCGACCACAAAAACTCGTTGGCGAGCAGCGGCAGGCTCTTGGCCGCGATCTGGAGGGCGAGCTTGCGGCCGATCCGGAACGAGCGGTAGACCCCCTCCATAAAGAAGTATTTGAGGTGATGGGTGTGGGTCCAGATCACGACGACGCCGAGCTCCACATACCGGCTCATGAGCGTCGCGATGGCCGCGCCCTGTATGCCCAGCCGGGGGAACCCGAAGTGTCCGAAAATCAAAAGGTAGTTGAAGGTCAGGTTGACCAGGACCGCGGCCAGGCTGGACACCATGGGCAGCGTCGCGTGCCCGGTCTCGCGCAGGGTGCCGCTGTAGGTCTGGGTCAGCGCAAAGGGCAGCAGACCCCACACCATGATGCGCAGATAACTCTTGCCGTTCGCCAACATCGCCGCCGCATCGGCTGCGTCGCCCTCGCCGGTGAGATAGAGAGAGATCAGCGGATCCGCGGCAAAATACAGCACCGACATCCCGATGGCGGTGATACCGGTGGCGACCAGCAGCTTGAACCGGAAGGACTGCCGGAGCCCCTCCCAGTTGGAGGCGCCGACGAACTGGGCCCCGTAGATGCCGGCCCCCGAGATCGCGCCGAAGATCGAGAGGTTGAACACAAAGATCAGCTGGTTCGCGATGGCGACCCCGGACAGTTCGGTGGTTCCGAGAGAACCGACCATCACGTTGTCCAGCAGGTTTACAAAATTCGACACCGTGTTTTGCACGATGATCGGGAGTACCAGCGCGAGAATGACGCTATAAAACTTCCGGTCGCCCAAAAACATGCCTTTGAACCGCTGCCATGCGCTGCGATATAGTGTTCGCTCCATGATTCTGATCCTCCTTCGTCGAGTGGATACCCAACCGGACGATGATACCATATCGTTCACTTGTGAAACAAGTGTTTTGATTTAGGCGTGGGCGGTGATCCGGTTCTGTTAAGATAGGGAGGATCATAAACGCGGTGAGGGAGCGTGCACAGGATGAATCTGCACCTATTGCAACAACGGATCCGGGAGATCGGGGATCCGATCGTGCTCGGGTTCGAACAGAAGGTCGGAGAGGCGGCATGCGGTCTGCTGGGATGGGTCCGTCAGGACCAGGAGCTCCGTTTGGTGGCGCTGGTGTGGGAGGCGACGGCAGACGCGTGCCAGGAAGAATCCCCGGGAGTCGAAGATCCGGAGGGCGGCCCTTCGGCCGGCTGGCGCCACCGGGAGCGGATGCTCCATCACTTGCGGCAGGAGCGTCATAATCCGCTGCAACATGCGGTTGAGGTGTCACTGGACGATCGGATCCTTCCTGTCCGGGAGGTGACCTCCACCCGGCTGAACCCGCTGGATTGGGAGTCTACGGCCTTGCTGACGCTCTTTCTGCGCGCGGGATGGAATCCGGAGAGGTTGGCATCGGCTGCCTATGACCAGCTGGTGTGGACCTCCCTCACCCTGGAAGGGACGGAAGAACTCCCGACCGCCGCCCTCCAGGCCTCTCGCGTCGCGTTCGCGATCCGCGGGGGCGGGGTCGAGCATCCGGTCGGGCTGCAGATGCGGCTTGCCGTGGGGGAAGCGGGGGAGGAAGGCTCTCTCCCGCCTCGTGTGACATTCCCGGACGCCAAACCAGGGGAGGATCACTGGATGCAGATTGAACGGGTGGTACTGTTCGACCCGTGGGCGCAGGTGGAGGAGGTGGTTTCTTCTCCCGCGTGGGCGGAACGCATGACCCCTGCGGAACGGGAAGAAACCCGATCCCGTCTGCTCGCGTCGATCGCGGAACACTGTCCTCGCGGGATGCGCATTCCGGTGATCGAGTATGAATGCGAGGAAGGGATTTCTTGCCGGTTTCACGCGTTGTCTTACCTCGACGCGATCCCGGAACCGAGCGGGAATGGTGGTGCGTTCGGGATCATCGCGGGGGCGTCCAGAGAGACCGGCCGGTCTGGAGCACGACTTCGGAGCTCCGCGATCGAAACCCCGGTGCCGGAAGGGACCGCAACAATCGAGGTGGAGTTGTTCTCCTATCGACAGGAGATGAAAGAGACTAGAATAGACTTTTATAGATGAAAAGCAAGACGTCAGGATGCAAGGACAACCTGTCCAATCGGAGGG
>JAAYKS010000061.1 GCA_012522285.1 Clostridiaceae bacterium
GGGCCTATGCCGCACGCACCCCCGACCGCAACTTGTTCTTGGTCTATTTTGAAAAAGACTACCCCGACTATTTCCGCGTGGATCCGGTCCGGGTCCGAGCCCACGACGGGCCGCTGCCGCGCGCGATTGTAAGGGGAGCGGAAATCAATACCCGTTACGCCGCAGTCTGGTTTGACCCGCGGACCGGCGAGTGGCTGGACGGACAGGCATTCCACCTCACGTCCGACATGATCGGCCGGCTGTTCGTGCCGGACATGCCGTCGGACGAAGACTGGGCTCTGGCACTGACCCGCGAAGAGTAGAACATCAAACCGCCACGCAGAGCTCTACGCGCTCGGGAAGGGGGTGCACACCGGCAGGAAACAGTCCGCTATCGCCAATCAATGGAAGTCCGACTTCAATGCCATCTGGAAAAGGAGACCAAGATGAAGAGAAAAGCAATTCTGTGTTTGCTGCTGATCTTGTCCATGCTTCTGGTTTCGGCTTGTGACGGCAAGACCCCCGAGACCACCAAACCGGCGGCCAAAGACCCCGTGACCATCCGGCTCGCGGTGTGGGGCGGTGAGGCCCGATTCAAGCTGTACGACCAGGTGTTTGCGCTCTACACCACGGAAAATCCGCATGTCACACTCCAGAAGGAGTATCTGGCATGGTCGGACTACTGGGTAAAGAAGGCGACACAGGCCGCCGGCAACAACCTGCCCGACATGACCAATGTCAGCTGGTACTCGATCCGTGAGTACGCGGACAAAGGCATGTATGTACCGCTGCAACCCTATGTCGATTCCGGCGTGATCAAGACCGACGGCTTCCTCGATCTGGTGCTGGATACCGGCAAAGTGGACGGCGTGCTGTATGCGCTGCCGATCGGCGTCAGCATCGACGGCTTGATGCACAACAAAACCCTCATCGAGAGTGTCGGTATGGAGCCCCCCTCTTTTGAAATTTCCTATGAGGACTTCACCGATTACGTGCTCGAGCTTCAGAGCAAACTCCCCGACAACATCTGGGCGATCACCGACCAGGGCCGCGATCAAAAAGTCGCCGCGACCTACATCCGCCAGAAATTCGGCGTCGAGTTCTACTCTGACGACGGCAAAGCCCTCGGTTTCACCAAAGAGAATCTGAAGGACTGGATGAACTGGTGGCAGGTGTTCCGTGACGCGGGCGCGGTCGTACCGGCTGAAATCACGGCGGAACTCGAAGGCGGAGACCCCTGGGCGGATACCGTGCAGGCCCGTGAATGGGTTTGCTTGTGGTCTTCTCCGGACAACCAGCTTACGATCTACCAGCTCTATGCCGAAGGCGAAATCGGGATCGGCCGCTGGCCGTTCAACGCTTCCGCCCAGGGCAACAAATGGGGCGAGATCCTACTGACCACCGCCTTTGCGATCGCCACCAACTCCAACGTCAAAGACGATGTGGCGCATCTGGTGAACTGGTTCCCGTACCACATCGAAGGCAACCGGATCTTCAACGCCGATCAGGGCTTTGTCGGCGTGCCGGAAGTCGTCGATATGCTCAAGCAGAAGTGGACGGAATCCGAACCGCAGAAGGTCGAATTCTTCAACCACGCCAACGCGGTCGCAACCAGCAACCCACCGGTTCCTCCCACGGTTCCGTGGGCGACCGGACACACTGCCGTCGTCTCGGCGTTTGAGCGCCAGTACGACGAAGTGCGGTACGGCAACAAAACCATCGACCAGATGGTCGACGATTTCTTTGCCGAGGCCGAGACACTGCTGGCGAACAAATGACGCTTCGCGTCGGGTTACAGGACTGATTCCGCCGGGTGCAGGGGCGGGACACGGGCCGTTTGGCCCGGTGTCCCCGCCCGGCCCCCCGGATTTTGCGGGAACCTCGGGAACGGATCCGTCCGATCCTGCGCTCCCGCCGCCAACACCCGCCGAGACAGGACAAAGGAGCTGGCATACATGCGCATCAACAGACGACTCTTCCACATCCGGGACATCACCCAAAAATCAAAGTCCCGCTATCTGTGGGACAGAAATAAATACGGATACCTGTTTTTGTTGCCATGGCTGGTTGGCATTTTCGCCTTCACGTTTTATCCGATCATCTCGTCCCTCTACTACTCGTTCACAAACTACAACTTGTTTACCGACCCCGACTGGATCGGGCTGAAAAACTATAAAAACATCCTTTTCGAGAATGCCCGCGTGGTCAAAGCGCTCAAGGTGACCGGAGTCTACGTTCTGCTGGACGTGCCGCTTCAACTACTCACCGCACTGGCACTGGCGCTGCTGCTGAACAAGGGAATCCGCGGCCTCCCGTTTTTCCGGGCGATGTTCTATATCCCCTCCCTACTGGGCGGCAGTGTCGCGATCTCGGTGCTGTGGCGTCAGATTTTCGGGCAGGCCGGCGCCATCAACAAGATCCTGATCGAGCTCGGACTGACTACCGCGACCGAAGCGATCAGCTGGGTCAGCAACCCCAATACCTCGATCTACACCCTGATCATCCTGCACATGTGGCAGTTCGGATCTCCGATGATCATCTATCTTGCGGGACTCAAGCAGATTCCACAGGAACTGTACGAGTCCGCGGCGATCGACGGGGCGCGCAAATGGAAAACGTTCCTGCATATCACCCTTCCCCTGCTGACCCCGATTATATTTTTCAACCTGATCATGCAGGTCATCTCAGCGTTCCAGGCCTTTACCCCTGCGTTCATCATCGGCGGAGGCCGGGGCGGCGGGCCGCTCGATTCGCTGTTGTTCTATACCTTATATCTGTATTTTGTCGGATTTACGGAGTTCCGTATGGGATACGCGTCCGCCATGGCCTGGCTGCTGTTGATCATCATCGTGATCGTGACCGGCCTACTCTTTGTGAGCTCCCGCAAGTGGGTTCACTACGA
>JAAYKS010000385.1 GCA_012522285.1 Clostridiaceae bacterium
AACATCTTGCCGGTGACGCGGGTGCCGATCGGATTGCCAAACTCTTCGCCGAGTGCGGCGCGCACGGCGGGTGCAACTTGCATCACGACATGCTTTTTGGGATCGTTGATGGCATCCCAGACGTGGTCGATTTCCTCTTTCTCGTGAAGAGCGCCGACCGGGCAGGCGAGGATGCACTGACCGCAATAGATGCAGGGGGCATCTGCAAGACTCACATCATAGGCGGGACCGACTTTGGTCTCAAATCCGCGGTTGATGAAAGAAAGCAGGCCGACCTTCTGAATTTGCTGGCAGGTGTTGACACACCGGCCGCATTTGATGCATTTGGAATCGTCACGCACGATGGAAGCAGACAGGTTGTCGACCTCGCCCGCGCTTCTGACGCCGTTGAACGAATTGCCGCGGATCCCGTACTCCTCGCACAGATCCTGGAGCTCACAGTTCTTGTTGCGGATACATTCCAGACAAGCCTGGTTATGGTCCGACAGGATCAGTTCCAACGTGGCTTTGCGGGTGTTGCGCACCCTCGCGCTGTTGGTCTTGATCACCATGCCGTCGCTGACCGGATAGACACACGCGGTGCACAGGGCACGGGCGCCTTCCACTTCGACCAGGCAGACACGGCAGGAACCGACTTCGTTGATCCCTTTGAGATAGCACAGCGTCGGGATGCGTACCCCGGCCTTGCGTGCGGCTTCGAGAATGGTATAGTTCGACGGAACTTCCACTTTCATGCCGTCGATGGTGACGTTGACGTTGCTCAAAATATTCACGCTCCTTTTACACGCGCCGCGTCACGAGCGGACGACAGCATTGAATCTGCAGGCATCCATGCATGCGCCGCATTTGATGCACTTGTCCGCGTCGATGGTGAAGACCGTCTTGCCCAGCTCGCCGCTGATGCATCCGACCGGACATTTCTTGGCACACAGTCCGCATTTACGGCACAGATCGGGAAGGATGGAGTAGGTCAGAAGTCCTTTACATACCGCACATTTGCACTTTTTGTCGATGATGTGCGACTCGTATTCGTCACGGAAGTAACGGAGTGTCGAAAGAACCGGGTTGGGTGATGTCTGGCCGAGTGCGCACAGCGACCCGTCTTTCAGCGCCAGCGCAACGCGCTCCAGCTCGACGAGATCCTGCTCGACCCCTTCCCCGTTTGTGATCCTTTCCATGATCTCCAGCATACGGCGGGTGCCGATCCGGCACACCGAGCATTTGCCGCAGGACTCGTCCACGGTGAACTCGAGGAAGAACTTCGCGATGTCGACCATGCAGTTGTCTTCGTCCATGACGATCATGCCGCCGGAACCCATCATCGAACCGATGGCGGTCAGCGTCTCGTATTCAATGGGGGTATCCAGATGCTCCGCCGGGATACAGCCGCCGGAAGGACCGCCCGTCTGAACCGCCTTGAAGGCTTTGCCATCCGGAATGCCGCCGCCGATTCCGTATACGATTTCGCGGACGGTCGTACCCATCGGAATTTCGACCAGTCCGACGTTGTTGACTTTTCCACCCAGTGCAAACACCTTGGTGCCCTTGCTGCGCTGCGTCCCGATGGATGCGAACCACTCGGGGCCTTTGCGTAGAATGACAGGGATATTGGCGTAGGTTTCGACATTGTTGAGGATGGTCGGACGATCAAACAACCCTTTGACCGCAGGGAACGGCGGACGCGGGATGGGATTGCCGCGCTTGCCTTCGATCGAGCGCATCAGCGCGGTTTCTTCGCCGCACACAAATGCGCCGGCGCCCAGACGAATGTCCAGGTCGAAAGAAAAGCCGCTGCCGAGGATGTCTTCGCCCAGCAGTCCGTATTCCTTGGCCTGTGCGATCGCCTTTTCCAGACGCGAAACAGCCAGCGGATATTCGGCGCGGATGTAAATGAATCCCTGGGAGGCACCGATCGCATATCCCGCGATGGTCATCGCCTCCAGCACACTGTGCGGGTCGCCCTCGAGGATCGCGCGATCCATAAACGCGCCCGGATCGCCTTCGTCTGCGTTGCAGCAGACATACTTGACGCCGGCGGGTTGCACCGCGGCAAACTCCCACTTGGTTCCGGTCGGGAACCCGGCGCCGCCGCGACCGCGAAGGCCGGAAGCCTTGAGGTCCGCGATGATTTTTTTGGGATCGACTTTCTGTGACAAGATATCAATCAGCGCACGATACCCGTCCAAAGCGATGTATTCGTCGATCGATTCGGGATCGATGATACCGCAGTTGCGCAGGGCAATTCGGTATTGACGGCTGAAGAAATCCGTCTGTTCAAGCCTGGTGGCTACTGTTTGAGTTGCAGGCATGGATTCAAACCTCCTTGTACTTTGCGAGGATGGCCGGGATTTCGCCAGGGGTTAACCTGCCGTAAACGTCGTCGCCGATCATGATGACCGGAGCCAATCCACACGCACCCACACAGCGGCAGGCAGTGATTGAGAACTTGAAGTCAGGCGTACACTCGCCGGTCTTGATGCCGAGGTTTTCCTGGATGGCATCGAGCACCTTGCTGGCGCCTTTGACATAACAAGCGGTACCAAGACATACGTTGATCTGGTGTTCACCTTTCGGTTTCAAGGTGAAGAAAGAATAGAATGTGATGACGCCGTATACTTCGGCGACCGATACGCCAAGGCCTTCGGCCACCGTTTTTTGCACCTCAAGCGGTAGAAAACCGTAGATGGCCTGTGCTTTTTGGAGCACACTCATCATCGCTTTTCTGCCGTCCGCTTTATGAGCCGCTACGACCTCGTTGAGCTGTTCCTGTTTTTCATTTTCAGTCAATGTGTTAACACCCATGGATGGACTCACCTCCCGACATAATACGATATCATCAGTGTCAAGTTTGGGCAATGCAAATTTGCATATTTTCTCCCGAATTTTTACTATTTCCAGCTATTGCCTCTATGCAGATGCACATACCGGGGGAGGTATCGATTGTCTCGGCTGTCTGTATGAACTAAACTGGTATCCATGGTTCTGAAACACAAAGTCACATCGGAAGACGATGGAAAACGTGCGGTAGACGTCTTGTGCTCGCGGGCCGGAATGTCCCGTTTGTTAACAAAAAAGATCAGACTGTACGGGTCCCTGCTGGTGGACGGATCCCCCGCGCGTATGATTGACCCTGTCCGCGAGGGACAGCTCATCATCGCCCGTTTCGGCCATGGTTCCAACGGCTGCCGCCTCCGGTCCGTACCGGGGGTCGAGGTGCTGTATGCCGACGACTGGATCGTCGTGGTCTCCAAACCGTCCGGTATGGTAACCCATCCGACTTACCTGCACAGCCGGGACGGACTCACGATAGAGCTCAGCCCGGATCCGCTCCACCCCGTCAACCGCCTCGACCGGGATACCTCCGGGCTGGTGGTCCTGGCCGTCAACGGACATGCCCACCACGTGCTGGTTCAGACCGGGATGACCAAAGAGTACACCGGGCTGGTACATGGCGTGTTTGAGCTTCCCAATGGGCGCATCGACGCACCGATCGGCCGTTCGCCGCACAGCATCATGGAACGCGTGGTCGACTGGACCGGGAACGGCCGGGCATCCGCCACCCGTTATGAGACCTTGCACGTCTTCGGCGAAGGCGCCTATTCTCTTGTTCGCTTTCATCTGGAGACCGGCCGTACCCACCAGATTCGGGTGCACTGCAGGCATGCAGGGCACGCTCTGGTCGGTGACAGTCTCTATCCAAAATGGAAAAAGGAAGACGGTTCCTGGCTGCCGGATCCGGTCGACCTCGAAATAGGTCGACAGGCGCTTCACGCTTCCGGGACCTCGTTTGCGCATCCCGTCACCGGGGTCCTGCTGGATTTTCATGCCGGACTCCCCGCTGACATGCAGCGTGCGGTCAAGACGGCGGCGTCTCTTTCTTCCTCCCGGACTTGAATCTCTCCGCTTCTTCTCTCAGCTGCGCGGCCAATACCAGTGCCTCGTTCCGGCCGCTGTCCCCCGACAACAGCCGTGCCAGTTCCCCTCTGCGCTCGAGTTCATGCAGCATCTCGAGTTGTGTGTAGGTGGCCTGCCCGTCGGTTTGCTTGCTGATCAGCAAGTGCTGGTCCGCCATAGACGCGATCTGCGCGAGATGGGTGACACAGAAGACCTGATGTCTGGACGCCAGCATGGACAGCCTTTCCCCTAGCCGTACCGCGGTTCTTCCTGAAACACCGGTGTCGATTTCGTCAAACACGAGGACCGGCGTCTGATCGGCGTCAGCCAGGATGGTTTTGATCGCCAGCATGATCCGGGACGCCTCGCCGCCCGATGCGATGCGAACCAGCGGGCGTACCGGCTCTCCCGGATTGGGTGAAATCAAAAACTCGACTTGGTCGATGCCGCGGCGGCCGGGCATCGGATCGTCTCCGGCCGACTGGATGGAAACTTCAAAGCGGACGTTTTTCATATCGAGTGCGGCCAGCTCGCGGCAGATGTCACGGGACAGCCCGTCTGCCAGGGACATTCGTACGTTATGAAGGCCGCGTGCCGCCTCCGACAGCCCGATCAGCAAGGTATCGTGCTCCTTTTGCAGCCGGTCAAGCCGTTCCCGATCCTGCTCCGCATGGTCCAGTTCTTCCGCGGCACTGGCGGCATAAGACAGGACCGCCTCGATGGTGCCCCCGTACTTGCGTTTGAGCCGGAACAACAAATCCAGCCGGCGGTCGATTTTTTCCAGCAGGGCGGGATCGGCCTCGACGGTGTCCATCAAACGGCGCAAGGTGACGGCGGCTTCTTCCACGCCGAAACGGGCGTCGCGGACCGCCTCCAGCGCTTCCCGGGCCTCTTCCAAACCGGACGCCGCCGGCTCGAGCGCAGTTTCCGCCATGGCCAGGAAGGCGACGGCTGTCGTCTCGTCGTCTCCCGCCAGGATCTGGTGGGATTCTTGCAGCGACTCCAGGATGTGGGCGATGTTGGCACAGACCTTGCGCTTTTTCGCGAGCTTGTCGTCCTCCCCCGGCTGGGGAGAAACCGCTTCGATTTCGGAGAGCTGGAACCGCAAGGTGTCGAGGCGGCGTTCCCGCTCGGCCGGATCCCCTCCCGCCGCGCGAATCGCACGCAGGTTATTCGCATAGGACGCATAGATCGCGTCGTAGGATTCCAGCCGGGCTGCCATGGAGGGACCGCCATAGCGGTCGAGCAGGCTCAGGTGCATGTCCGTACGGAAAATGGACTGGTTGTCGAACTGCCCGTGTATGTCCAACAGGTGAGGCGCGAGATCCCGCAAGACCCCTGCGGCAACCAGACGTCCGTTCAACCGGGAGGTGGTTTTTCCGTTGGAGGAAATTTCGCGGGACAGGATGATGTCCGGTTCGTCTTCCAATCCGAGGCTTTCCGAAAGATCGGCCGGGATGTGTCCGGGATCGACCGCGAAGACGGCTTCCACCATCGCTTTGTCGCGGCCGGATCGAACCATGTCTTTGGAGGTCCGGTTGCCAGCCACCGAGCCGAGCGCATCGATCAGGATCGATTTTCCGGCGCCGGTTTCACCGGTGATGATGTTGAGTCCTTCCCCGGGCAGGACCAACGCATGTTCTATCAATGCGAAATCCTTGATTTCGAGCCTTGTCAGCATGCTGTGGTGTCCCTTCTTCCCTTCAGCCGCGCCCGCTTCCCAGTATTTTACGAATGCTGTCAGCCAGAGAAGCCGCCTGGGAGGGCTTTTTTGTCACGATAAAAACCGTGTCGTCCCCTGCAATCGAACCGACGACATCCAGCATCCGCATGGAATCCAGTGCGGACGCGCTGGCTTGCGCCATCCCGGGTAGCGTTTTGATCACCACCATATTGCCGGCGTTTTCGCAGGAGATCACCGCTTCGGAGAACACCTTCATCAGCCGGCCGGCGGCGATCTCCCCGCTTCTCTCCATCGGGACATAATGCTGGGATCCGTTGCCGGAAGTGACTTTGACGATGCCGAGTTCCTTGATGTCCCGGGAAACAGTCGCCTGGGTCACCTCGAATCCCTGTGCGCGCAACGCGGAGACCAGATCGTCCTGGGTACCGACTTTCTGCTCTTTGATCAAGGTCAGAATGCGGGACTGACGCTCATTTTTCCCGATGTTCATCGCACACCTCCGCGTTCGGAAATCTTTCCGGGCAGCTTTTCGTAAAAGCCCGTATCGGACAATTTGGCCAGTTTCATCGTATTCGGAGCCCTGCGCACAGTGATCCGGTCGGAGGCGGTCATGGTTCCGACCGGACGGCCGTCGATCGATACGACCGCGGAAAACGGGTAATCCAGGATTCCGATCCCCACCCCGCTGTCGGCCGACACCACATAACTCCTGTTGTGCAGCGTGTGCGGACAAATCGGGGTCACCAC
>JAAYKS010000386.1 GCA_012522285.1 Clostridiaceae bacterium
GGCACCAATGCCCACGCCAGCAGCGTGGCGGTGCGGCCCATCTTCAGTGGCGCAAATCTGGTGCCAAAGCCCGTCATGCGGTGTCCTCCGACTTTCACGTTTATGATATCCTGTTTAGCATTATATCTTCAGCGAATGGATGGAATGAACCTGTGTGTACGCCAGAAGATCAGCCGGAAAGCACGCCGCAAAACAGCGGATCGGCCCGGATCCCGAAGAAATGACGCCGATCCTGGTCACGCTGCCTGCGGTTTCTTGTGATAAAATCACTACGGAAATCAAAGAAGGAGCGTCAGACATGAGCGAGAGGCAATCATCCCCCGTAGCGCTCACCCCTGGTGTCCGCGTGTTTTTCATCGGCATCGGAGGGATCAGCATGGCGGGATTGGCCGAAATCAGCCGGTCCTACGGATTCGAAGTGGCGGGATCGGACCGGCACACCAGCCCCCGCACCGACCGGCTGGCGACGCTCGGCATCACCATCCACTCCGGGCACAGCGCGGAGTGGATCGACGCTTTCTCCCCGGACCTGGTCGTCCACACCGCCGCCGTACACGAAGACAACCCGGAATGGATCCGCGCACGCGCGTTGGGCATCCCGGTCGCGGATCGTGCGGATTACCTCGGCTGGCTCAACCAGCTGTTCCGCCAGGTGGTCAACATCTCCGGCACACACGGCAAGACCACGACCACCGCCATGTGCGCCTCCATCCTCGTGCAGGCAGATGTCGACCCCACGGTGCATCTGGGTGCCGAGCTTGCCCTGTTCGGCTCGAGTGTCCGGCTGGGACAACCCGGGGAAGTCATGGTGTCGGAAGCCTGCGAATACATGAAGAGTTTTCTGCGGTTTTACTCCACCACCGCTGCGATCCTGAACATCGACTACGACCACGTGGACACCTACGCCAATCTGGACGAGGTCGTCGACGCGTTTGCCACTTTTGCGCTGCTGACACCGCCGGAAGGAACCCTGGTTGTGCCCGCGTTCGACCCTGGTGTCGCGACGATGATGGACCGGCTAGCAGACACGGTGGAAGACGATGTGGACCGTCTGCCCCGAATCGTGTCGTTCGGCATGCCGGACGACCGCCTGCGCGGAACCCCTCCGACGGTGGTGTGCACCGGACTTCGTTACGAAAGCGGCTTCCCCTGTTTCGACGTGCAAATCGAAGGTCTCCCCTATGCCTCGATCCGGCTGCGGGTACCGGGGGAGCACAATGTCAAGAACGCGTTGGCGGCCATCGCCTGCGCCTGGCTGAACGGTGGCACTCCCGAGGCGGCGGAGCAGGCGCTGGCCTCCTACACCGGTGCGGAGGGGCGCTTCGACGTCCGCGGCACCTACCGCGGCGCGACCGTCATCAGCGACTATGCGCATCATCCCTCCGCGGCCAGGGCGACACTGCAAGCCGCGCGCACCCTGCCTCACAACCACGCCTGGGTGGTGTTCCAGCCGCTCACGTTCAGCCGCACACGCGTGTTGTTCGACGATTTCGTCGAAGCGCTGCTCCCCTGTGAATACGTCATCTTTTCCGAAATCTTCAGCGACCGGGAAACCAACCCGGGCGACATGAGTTCCAGTATGCTTGCGGATCGCGTCAACGACCGGGGCGGGCATGCGGTGTTCGCCAAAGGGTTTGAGGAGATCCAGTCGTTGCTGGACGCGGTGGTGTCCGAGGGGGATCTGATTCTGGTGTTGGGTCCCGAGGACATCCGGGAATTCGCGGATTGGTTGATCGCGCGGGCCTGACGCTCCCCCACCTTGCTTGTTCCGACCCATCCATAACGCAACAAAGAAGGCGTCCGCCATTGGCGGACGCCTTCTTGCTGTTGATCGGGGACTTGGGTCAATCGGTTGTGAGTTCTGTGTCTCCGGTATCCGGTGTCGCGTCTTCGGGTTCCGGCACCGCTTCTCCGGGTTCTTCTTCAACGGTCTCGGTCCGGTTGCCCGCATCTTCGGGAACGATGGACAGATCCGCCGGGACCACCTCCGCGGCCGTCTCCAGCGTGGGGAGTACGGTCACGACCGATGCTGCCGCGCCGCCCAGGCTGGACAGGAAGAGCTCTTCGAACTCCGGCCCTTCGATTTTCTCTTTCTCGAGCAGGCGGGTGGCGACTGCTTCGAGGGTGAAACGGCGCTCACGCAACGCGTCCAAGGTGGCCGCGTAGGCGTCGTCGATGATCTTTTTTGTCTCCTCGTCGATGATCCCGGCCAGCTTGTCACTGTAGTTCTGGACGTGGCCGTAGTCTTTTCCGAGGAACACTTCCTCCTGGCTGCCGAACACGAGATTGCCCAGTTGGTGGCTCATCCCGAACTTCATGATCATATCGCGCGCAATCGCGTTGCACTGCTGAAGGTCGGATGCCGCGCCGGTCGTCACTTCGCCAAAGACGATCTCTTCGGCCGCACGCCCCGCCAGCGAAATCATGATGGTTGCGATCAGCTGTTTGCGGGTCGTATAGTACATATCCTCGTTGGGTTTGTGTGCGGTGTAACCGCCCGCCATGCCGGCCGGGATGATGGAGATGCGCTCCACTTTGTCGGTCTCCGACACCAGACGGAGGACGATCGCGTGTCCGGCCTCATGGTATGCCGTCAGCTTCTTTTCCTTGTCGTTCATCAGGCGGCTTTTCTTTTCGGGGCCGATCATGACCTTGAACACCGACTCGGTGATGTCGGTGTAGCGGATCTGCGTATCTCCGCGGCGCGCGGCCATCAGGGCCGCCTCGTTGAGCAGATTGGCCAGGTCCGCGCCGGTGAATCCGGGGGTGGCGCGCGCGATCTCATTCAGATCGACCGTGGGATCGAGCGGTTTGTTGCGGGCATGCACCATGAGGATCGCCTCCCGCCCGCGGATGTCTGGACGCATGACCGTCACACGGCGGTCGAAACGGCCGGGACGCAGCAGCGCGGGATCCAGGATGTCGGGCCGGTTGGTGGCCGCCATGATGATCACATCCTGGTTGGGACCAAAGCCGTCCATCTCGACCAGCAGCTGGTTGAGCGTTTGCTCACGCTCGTCGTGCCCGCCTCCCATGCCGGCGCCGCGGTGGCGTCCGACCGCGTCGATCTCGTCGATAAACACGATGGCGGGGCTGTTTTTCTTGGCGGTCTCAAACAGGTCGCGCACCCGGGAAGCGCCGACGCCGACAAACATCTCGACAAAATCCGAACCGCTGATCGAGTAGAACGGAACGCCGGCCTCTCCCGCGACCGCTTTGGCCAGCAGGGTTTTACCAGTGCCCGGAGGGCCGACCAGCAGGATGCCGCGCGGAATTTTGGCACCCAGATCGGAGTACTTTTTGGGGTTCTTCAGGAAATCGACAATTTCCTTCAGTTCTTCCTTCTCCTCGTCCGCTCCCGCCACATCGCGGAACGTGATCGGATTTTTGGACGGATCGGAAAGTTTGGCCTTGCTGCGCCCGAAATTGATCGCGGTCTTGCCCTCGCCGGATTGCCGGTTGTAGGTAAACCAGATAAACAACCCGATGGAACCGAACATCAGCACCAGGAGGACGATGTTGACCAAAAAGCTCAGATCGGTCGGTTCGTTGTAGTCGTATCCGTCGATTTTGCCGGCCGTGCGCGCTTGCTCCAGGGTGTCCTGCAGGCGTTCCAGCCAATAGGGCGAAACCGTCTTGTCGACGGTGGTGACGCCTTCGACAGGTGTGACGAATTCGATCTGGATGGTGAATCCGTTCACCACCACGCTCCCCTTGACGTTGCCCTGTTCGATCTGCTCGATGACTTTGGACAAGGCCAAGGAGGGTTTTTGGGTCAAGCTCGGAATGATGGTCGCAAACGCGATCGCAACCAGCAACAGGATGACATAAAAGCTAAGTCCGGACCTGGCGGTTTTGGGTTTCATTTGGTTACTCCTCTGCGGCTTCCCGGAGTATGCGTACTTCCGGAAGGTTGCGGTAAATCCCGTCGTAATCGAGCCCGTATCCGACGATGAACTCGTCGGGGATCCGGCGCCCCACATACTCTACTTCGATCGGGACCTTGCGTCGTTCGGGTTTGTCAAAAGCGGTGCACAGGGCAATGCTCGCGGGTTTTCGGGTGGACAGCAACTGTTTGAGATGGTTGAGGGTAAGGCCGGAATCCACGATGTCTTCGACGACGATGACATGTTTTCCAGCGATGTTCTGGTCGACATCTTTGATAATCCGTACGACGCCGGTGGACTGTGTGCCGCCGCCGTAACTGCTCACGGATATAAAGTCCATATCGACCGGAAGGTCGATGTTGCGGGCCAGATCGGCCAGAAATACAAAAGCTCCTTTGAGGACGCCGATCAAAAACACCTGCTTGCCGGCATAGTCTTCCGTGATGCGACGACCCAGCTCTTTGCAGATGTCAGCGATCTCTTCTTTGCTGATCAGTGTCTCTCCCAGGATTTTCCCCATCTGTTCCAATCCTCGCTCCGTCCTTCTGTCGTTTGTGTCGACGCTCATTATCCTATATTTCCAGCGTCACGGCAACAAAAAGCATCCCCAATCCCGACGTCCGGACGGAACGCAAGCCAGACAAGATCGCCAGTGGCCGCGCGGTCCCGCGGCCATTCGAACGGCAAAGCCGCGGATACGCCCGGAATCCAGGCGATTTCGGACGATATCGCAACCAGTGGAAGCCGGTCTCTTGTCGAGGCCGGCACCTTCCGGTCGATCAGAAAACGTTTGACCGTCCGGCTGCCGGCGCCGCGCGACGGACGGATCCGGTCTCCCGGCCGGCGGGTACGCACCAGGGCACCTGTCAACGCCGCGCGCGAAAAGGCACAGACACAAAGTGAACCCTCCCTCCACTCTTCCGGGAGCGTCGTTCGATCCGAAGCCGCAAAGAACACCCCTCCCGGGGTACGGGTCTTGCCGTCCAGCTGCAGGACGACCGGCTCCCAGATCGCAGGGGACCCTTCCCCGGCGCGGCTCCCCATCCGGAGAACCCCGTTCGCACAGACCGCGCGAACACCGCCCGGCAGATCCGCCCGGGCGCTGGAACGCGCGGACCGGATCAGGGAAAGGACCGCTTCGACATGATCCTGACCGAGGTCGCTTCGCGTGCCCGTTTTCTCTTCATATAACATGCGCACGACCCGGCCTGCCAACGCCTCCGCCAGCCCCGACAGTCCGACGGCGTCCACCCCGCCC
>JAAYKS010000387.1 GCA_012522285.1 Clostridiaceae bacterium
ACCGGGGACTCCATTGTCGTGGCGCCGGCACAGACGCTGACGGACAGGGAATATCAGATGCTGCGCTCCGCCGCGCTCAACATCGTCAACGAACTGATGATCGCCGGTGGCTGCAATGTGCAGTTCGCGCTCCATCCCACTTCCGGCGAATATGCGGTCATCGAGGTCAACCCACGGTTGTCGCGCTCTTCGGCCCTTGCCTCCAAAGCGACCGGATACCCGATCGCCAAAGTGGCTTCCCGCATCGCCGTCGGGTATACGCTGGACGAAATCCCCAACGAAGTCACCGGGACGACCACGGCGTGTTTCGAACCGGCAGTTGACTACATCGTGACCAAAATCCCCAAATGGCCTTTTGACAAATTCGTCAAGGCCAAGCGTACCCTCGGTACCCAGATGAAGGCGACCGGCGAGGTGATGTCGATCTCCAACACGTTTGAGGCCTCTCTGGTCAAAGCGGTCCGTTCCCTCGAGCTGGGATTCCTCGGCCTCGACATCCCTTACGTCAAGGACTTTTCCGACATGGAAATCCGGGAACAAATCGCGGTGACGGACGACCGCAGGTTGTTTGTGATCGCGGAAGCGCTGCGCAGAGGCGTTTGCTCTGTCGATGAGATCTACGAGAGAACCATGATCGACCCCTTTTTCCTGCGCAAGATCGTCAACATCGTCGAACTCGAGGAAGTATTGAAAAAGCGGCCCGATCTGGATGAAGCGCTGCTGCGCCGCTGTGTCCAGTATGCGTTCACCGACACGTATGTCGGCCGCTTGACCGGTGTCTCGCCCGATCGGGTCCGGGAAATCCGTAAAGGATTCGGACTGCTCCATACCTATAAAATGGTTGACACTTGTGCCGGAGAATACGATGCCAGAACGCCGTATTTTTACTCGACATTCGATTTGCGTAACGAAGCGGTGCCGAGCGATCGGAAAAAGGTGCTGGTCATCGGGTCCGGCCCGATCCGGATCGGCCAGGGCATCGAGTTCGACTACTGCTCGGTCCACTCCGTCTGGGCGCTGCGCGAGCTCGGTTACGAGGCGATCATCGCCAACAACAACCCGGAGACCGTGTCGACCGACTACGACACTTCGGATCGGCTGTATTTCGAACCGCTGACCGCGGACGATGTGCGCGCCATCATTGAAAACGAAAAACCGGACGGGTGTATCTGTCAGTTCGGGGGGCAGACCGCGATCAAGCTGATCAAGGCGATCTCGGACATGGGGGTTCCGATCCTCGGGACCTCTGCGGATATGGTGGATGCCGCGGAGGATCGAGAGCGGTTCGACGCGATCGTCGAGTCCTGCGGGATCAAACGTCCGCAAGGCGCCACCGTCTTTACAACGGAAGAGGCACTGGAAGCCGCCGTCACAATCGGCTATCCGGTACTGGTTCGACCGTCCTATGTCCTGGGTGGGCAGGGAATGACCATCGCCTACAGCGACGACGACATCCGCGAATACATGGACATCATCAACATCAACGAGCAGGAGCACCCGATCCTGATCGACAAATACCTCATGGGAGTCGAGCTCGAGGTCGACGCGGTCTCGGACGGGGAGGACATTCTGGTACCCGGAATCATGGAGCATCTGGAGCGTGCCGGGATTCACTCCGGCGACTCCATCTCGATCTTTCCCGCGTACATACCCGACCGCTTCCGGGACGAGATCGTCGACTACACCGCGCGCCTCGCAAAAGCGCTGCACGTGATCGGTTTGATCAACATCCAGTTCATCCTGTACAACGAAGACATCTATGTCATCGAGGTCAATCCGCGATCGAGCCGCACGGTTCCGTACATCAGCAAGGTGACCGGCATTCCCATCGTCGATCTGGCCACGCGGGTCATGACCGGCGCGCGGCTGGCGGATCTCGGTTACGGAACCGGCCTGTACGCCCGGTATCCGGCGATCTACGCGATCAAAGCGCCGGTGTTTTCGTTTGAAAAACTCCACAATGTCGATACCAGCCTGGGCCCGGAAATGAAGAGCACAGGTGAGGTGCTCGGGCTCTCTCGCAAGTACAGTGAAGCCATGTACAAGGCGATTCTGGCGTCCGGGTTCAAATTTCCGGAGCGCGGCAGCGGGATCCTGATGTCGGTTCGCGACAGTGACAAATCGGACCTCCTTCCGCTGGCGGAACAATTGTTCGACATTGGATACGAGCTGTATGCGACCGGTGGAACGGCTAACTACCTCATCCGGCACGGCGTTCCCGCCAATGCGGTACGCAAACTGGAAGAAGAGCGCCCCAACGTCCTGTCGCTCGTGTCGTCCGGCAAAGTCAAGCTCCTGATCAACACCACCTCCACCAGCCTGAAGGACCGTGGATCGATCCTGCTGCGGCGGCACTGTATCGAACACGGGGTTCCGACCATCACCTCGCTGGACACTCTGGTGGCCGTCAACGAATGTCTGGAACGCCAGCTGGAACCCAAAGACCTGGTTCCGCTGGAGATCTCTGCGTTTGCCGATATCGTGAGAGAAACGCGCAACAACATGCTGCCGCTCAACGAAATGCCGACACTGAACAAGATGCTGAAGAAGTGATGGAGATGAAGAAGCACACAACCCAGATCGAACACATCGCGACTGTTCTGGAGAACGAAACCCTGGCCCCCGGGGTGGTCATGCTGACGCTGGACACACCCCTCATCGCCACGACCGCAATCCCCGGGCAGTTCGTACACGTCACCTGCAACCAGTACTTGCGGAGGCCCTTGGGCATCGCTGGTGCCGACCCGCAAGCCGGCACCATGCAGGTCGGGATTCAGATCAAAGGGGAGGGGACCCGGGATCTGGCCAGCCGTAGGAAGGGCGAGACGCTATCTGTTCTGGGACCGCTTGGCAGCGGGTTCGAGTTGGACGGGGTGGAGGCTTTGATCGCCGTGGCAGGCGGAACCGGATTGTTCCCGCTTTCGTTTCTGCTGGAATACGCCAAACAGCGGGGCATGCGAATCGCTGCGTTTTGCTGATATCGGTCGGCGGACACTTCGTTTCTGGCCGAAGCGTTGGCCGCACTGGCGGATCGAACCATCTATGCGTCGGACGCGGGAGACATCGGATTTCATGGAACATGTGTCGACGCGCTTTGCGACGCCACGGGAGACGGCGGTGCCGCCTGCCAAATCGGCGGCCTGGTGTTTCCTCCCGAAAAAACGCTGGTGGCGGCCATCGGGCCGATGCCGATGATGAACGCCACCCGTAAACAAGCGGCCCGGCTGGGAATTCCCCGCCAGGTTTCTCTGGAAGAGCGGATGGCCTGCGGGATCGGGGTATGTCTGGTCTGGTCCTGCAAAACACGGTCTGACGAGCCCCGGCAGCCCGGGCATCACGCGCGTTGCTGTGTGGACGGCCCGGTGTTTCGAGCGGAGGACGTCGTATGGGACTAGACACATCGGTTCAGATCAACGGTATACATTTCAAGAATCCCGTGATGCCGGCGTCCGGTACGTTCGGGTTTGGCCGCGAGATGGCAGCCATCTGGGACATCCGGGAATTGGGGGGAATTGTGTCCAAAGGGCTGACCCCTCTGCCCCGGGAAGGGAACGCGCCTCCGCGTGTCGCGGAAACGGCGTCCGGGATGCTCA
>JAAYKS010000062.1 GCA_012522285.1 Clostridiaceae bacterium
GCTGGGTTTTGTCGACATCCTCAAGCCGGGGATGCTGCAGACAGCCGGGCGGTTCATGACACTGCCCAACGGGGCCCGTATGAAAGGCATCCCGCTCGATGTGCTGCGCGCACGGCTGGTTGAGGCCGGGTTCGAACCCGTCGGGTGAACCACTGCACGCAAAAACAGGCGCAAACGTGCATGCTTTCTCTTATACTGTTCTTGTACCCCCTTTTTTGACGAATGCAATGGAGGTGACCCATGAGCGAACTCATCAACAACAGCACCCAGCGCCGTCGGCAACTGGAAGACCTGATCCGCCGTCTGCACGACGGAGCACCATTCGAAGAGGTCAAAGCAGACTTCGAGCGGGACTTCGGGAGCGTAGCCGCCACCGAAATCGCTGATCTGGAGCAGGCGCTCATCCGGGAAGGGATGCCCGTCACCGAAGTACAACGTCTGTGCGATGTGCATTCCGCGGTATTCCGGGGCTCCATCGAAGAAATTCATCGACCGGTGGACCCGACCCAGGTGCCGGGCCATCCGATTCACACGCTGCGCCGCGAAAATGAAGCGTTGGAAGCCCTGATCGCGGACCGGATCCGGCCTCACCTCGAGGACTATGTCGGAGCGCGCAGCCAGTCCGCGCTGATGGCGCTGCGGGAAGACTTGACCGCCCTCGCCCGGATCGATCTGCACTACTCCAAAAAGGAGAACCTCTTCTTCCCGTTCCTGGAACAATACGGCATCACGGCGCCTCCCCAGGTGATGTGGGGTGTGGACGATGAAATCCGGGAAGCGCTCCGCGACATCCGGTCCTCACTCGACAGTCTCGAAGATCGCCGACAGGTGCTGCGTGAAAAACTCGAAACCTTACTCACCAGAATCGACGAGATGGTGTTCAAAGAGGAAAACATCCTCTTCCCGATGATGATGGAAACCCTCAAGCCCGGAGATTGGTCGGTCGTGGCCAGCGGAATCGGGGAGATCGGCTTTTTCCTGGTCGACGGTGTGCCCGACTGGCAACCGGTAGGCACCGCACAAGAAGCGCAGCCCGCACCGGCCGACGCGAGCGCCGGGCCGGACGCCCAAATCCAGATGCCCTCGGGCCGAATGAGTCTCGAAGAACTCACCCGGCTTCTGGATACGCTGCCGCTGGACATCACATTTGTCGACGCGGACGACACCGTCCGCTACTTCTCCCAGGGAAACGACCGGATCTTCGCCCGTACCTTGTCGGTGCTCGGTCGCAAGGTCTCCAATTGTCATCCGCCCAAAAGCGTGCATGTCGTGGAGCAGATCGTCGCCGATTTCAAATCCGGCCGCAAAGACCACGAGGACTTCTGGATCCGGATGGGCGAACGGATGGTCTACATCCGCTACTTCGCGGTCCGCTCCCCCCAGGGCGCATATCTGGGCACGCTGGAAGTGACACAGGACATCGCGCCGATCCTGGATTTGGAAGGGGAAAAGCGTCTGATGTCCTGAATCAGGGCACCGGAACCGCGATTACCCCAGTTTTCTGCGGTTCATCCGCAGGATGGAGAGCAACAAAAACAATACACCCGCCCCCGCGACGATCCCGATCATCATAGCGGGGGTTACGGTTTGTCCGCCGATGTTCACCTGGATGCCAAACACGGTCTCAATCCCCTGCCGCACCTCCACAGGCGCGCCGGTAAACACCTGATCCATCGGCGCGTCCATAAATACCTGCCGCATCAGGGCGGCGGAATGGGTCATCGGGATAAACTTCATCACGCTCTGAACCCCTTTGGGCATCGCCCCGACCGGGAGATAGATCCCTGCCAGAAAACCCACCAGTGTTCCGACGATGGTGGAAAGGGTGCCATATGCCCCCGGGGTACGGACAAACGAGACAAAGAAAAAGGCGATGCAGCCGGAGGAAAACACGTTGAGAACCTGCAGCAGAGCTGCTGTTGCCAGCGCGGCCGGCGCCAGTAAAGCTCCGCCCTTGAGCACGATATAGAGCTCGGCCACCAGCAAGGTCACCAGTCCGAGCAGCATACCGACCGCCATCGCGGCGAGCAGATACCCCTGCACCAATCGGCTCCGCTTGACCGGAGCCACCAGAAAGGCGCCCAAACGCTTGCGGCTTTCGTCGTCCACCAGTACCCCGAACGCCCCCAGGGTGACGGTCATCGAGCTCACCGCGAGGATACCTGCCATGATCCAGGCGTCGACCATCCAGCGGACCCCTTCCACCGAACGGCCGATTTCGTTTTCGATGCTACGCACCGTGGAGTCCCCGAGGAACAATGCATACATTCCGACGATGATCAGAACCGACAACAACGAGAAAAACACAGATGTGCGGTCTCGGAGATACACCCGCGCATCCCGCACCGTCAATCGCAGCAAGCTATCCATTCTCACTTGTCCTCCCGTATCGCATGGCCTGTGATGTTTACGAACACGTCGTCCATACTGCCGTTCACCACTTCGAAAGCGCTGTACATCCCCTCGAGATCGCGCAGCAGCCGGTACCCCTCCAGGCTGTTCCGGATCGGGACGTGCAGCCGGTCGGCAACCGTTCCGCAGGAGAACCCTTCCTGCTTCAGCCGGGTCTCCAGCGCCGGGCGGTTTCCCTCCACGGGCACCAGGCGCAGCATGTCGGTGCTGTATTTTTCTTTCAGGAGATGCGGCGGCCCTTCCGCGGCGATTCGCCCGGTGTCGATCACGGTCACCCAGTCGGCGTTTTCTGCCTCTTCCATATAGTGAGTGGTCAAAAACACCGTCATCCCATAATCGGATTGCAGCCGGCGGATGGTCTGCCAGACGGAAATCCGCGTCTGCGGATCGAGTCCGGTCGTCGGTTCGTCGAGATACAGAATGCGCGGATCCCCCATCAGCGCGCGGCCGATCTCGACTCGACGGCGCTGTCCGCCCGAGAGCTTTTCATACCGCCGTCCCAGCAAGTCCCCGACCCCTAGGATGTCCGCAACTTCCGTGAGCCGATCGCGCAACCGATCGCCCGAAAGTCCGTACAGCCCTCCGCGGGAGAGCAGGTTTTCCCGGACGGTGAGAAGGTCGTCCAGTACGTTGTCCTGAAACACAA
>JAAYKS010000388.1 GCA_012522285.1 Clostridiaceae bacterium
CGTCACCGAGCTTCCTTTTTCGAATACGTCGATCAGCCGCGTCAGAACGGCTTCCGCTTTGTCGGTTTGTTCGGGTTCCCCATCGATCTGCAACCCTTCGCCGTGCAGCTCGATGGAAACGTCCAATATGCGCTCGATGGCTTCCACATTGGCGTTGAGTCCGCCGAACAGTTCGGCGACGTTCCATCCGTGATCTACGGTCATGAGGCGAGATGCCATCTTTTTCCCTCCAGGATGATTGGTTGAATCCGATCCGTCCATCATGGTACTTGTTCCAGCAAATCCATCCGGTAGGCGGGACTGTCCACCGCCAGCTTCCGGATGTTGACACTGGGCAACGCAAGAGACACGGTATCGATCATGTAGTTGTTTTTATAATACGTAAATACGGTGCTGAGGTTTACCTTGGCGTTTTCAAAATCTGCGGGTTCAATAATGACCTTGATCTCAAACTGACCCGAACGGAGAAACCGCTGTCCGTTGATCATCACATACATCGTACCGGCGTTGATGATTTCCGATGTGGCAATCAAGCGCTGGTCGTTGATCGAAATCGCCTGTGCACCGGAAGCCCGGAGCGCGTTGACGATCGTCCTGAGCTCCGTATCTTCGACCTCAAAGTTTTTGGCGGGTGTCAGCGCAATGGTTCCACCCGGCCCCATCACATCGGTCAGCCCCGCAAACACCTCGGCGTTGTCACGCTCCGCGGTGATGCGCCGCAGCTGCGCTTCGTCGCTTTCCGACTGGCTGTCGGTCAAGCGAAGAGCGGATTGCAGCTCATCGATTTTGTCTGCCAATTCCCCGTTCTTTTTCATCAGATCCATCAGTTCCTGCGAGAGCTCCTCCACCCGGAGGTTCTCCGCCATCGCGATGTTGCTGCTGGAATTGATGCTTTTCAACTGCAGCGCGATGATGACGCCCAGCATAAGGCAGACGATGGTCAACGTCAGGGAGCGCATTGCGTTTTTGTTCTTCATTATCTCGTCACCTCCAGGAGGCTGATCTGTTGTTCGATGTATTGTGTTTCCCGGTAGGCAGGCACGACGGCCGTATCCAGCCGATCCACGCCCACACGGATTCCATCGGCTTTCCTGCGCAACAGATAACTGTCGCTTTCCAGATAATTCGCGATGGTTTCGGGATCTCCCACCGCGGTGATCACAATGGGTATCGGGCAGAACTTGCGGTTGATTTTGATGCTGGGACCGTTGCAGATGATCATGCTGGTGCTGACGATCCGCTCACCATTGATCGAAATCGCATACGCCCCGAGTGTGCGCAGGGTGTCCACGACATACAGAACGTCCTGGTCGTGGATGATGGTGGCGCTTTCCGAACCGGTGATCACTTTGGCGTCCAACAGCGTAATCTGGACGCCGGCACCCGTGACTTCCGTCAGCCCGGCCAGAATTCTCGCCTTGAGCCAGGAGGCCTGCAGCTCTTCGTTGCCGCTCCGGGACAAAATGGCGTCATAATTCGCGTACAGCCGCTCCGTCAGGCTTTCCATCCTGATCTCAAGGTTTTCCGCACGCAGTTTTTCCTGTGCGAGCATCTCGGCATAGGCGGTGTATTGGTCGCGGTATTCCTGTGTCTGCCGGTTCCGCTCGATCATTCCCGACACCACGCTGGCACCCAGGATCCCGCAGATCAACAGCAGCGCGGCAAACAAAGCCTGTACAGCCAGGTTTCGCTTTTTCTCTTTTTGCTGGCCCGATGTCGTCCGTTTCATGTCAATGACTTCAATAGCTCCTTTATGTGGTCCGGAAGCGGGGCTTCCAGTCTCATCTTCTCCCCGGACACGGGGTGTTCAAATTGTAAAACCGCGGCGTGCAATGCTTGTCCGGCCAGACCGTAATCTTTGTACCCAGGCGCATACAACGGATCTCGCACCACCGGATGACCGATGGACGCCATGTGGACGCGAATCTGGTGCGTGCGCCCGGTCTCCAGACGGCATTCCACCCAGCTGGTGTTTCGATACGTTTCCAGAACGCGGTAATGCGTGACCGCCCTCCTGCCTGATTGGACGATCGCCATCCGTTTACGGTTCCTTGGATCTCGTCCGACCGGCTGGTCCACGGTCCCCTGCCCGATCGGGAGGCGACCGTGCAGCAAGGCGACATAGATCCGTTCGATCTCGTGCCGCCGGATGTGCGCCGCCAGTTTTTCATGTACCTGGTTGTTCTTCACCACCAGCAACAACCCGGACGTGTCCTTGTCGATGCGGTGAATAATACCGGGTCGGATCACCCCGTTGAGATCCGAAAGGGAATCTCCGCAGTGCGCGAGTAACGCGTTGACCAGTGTTCCTTCGTAATGACCCGGAGCGGGGTGTACC
>JAAYKS010000389.1 GCA_012522285.1 Clostridiaceae bacterium
AACTCCGAGTCGGCAAAATCGTCGACGAGGATCTGCGCGTCTGCTTCGGAAAGTCCCTCGTGCGCCACAAGCCACGCAACGGCACTGTCTCCTCTGAGCATGTTGAAAAAGTCAAAATCTGCCCACCCGCGCGCAGGATCATATGAAATCATGTGGGCATATCCGGATTGCAGTGCGTCCTGACTGGCGGATGTCGACACAGTCACAGACGTTGCCGTGGTGGCTAGTGTTGTCGCAGCGGCAGTTGTTGTTGTGACGGCAGCTGTTGTTGTCGTGACGACTGGCGTTGTCGAAACAGCCGTTGTCGATGTGGCGACAGGTGTTGCCATGGTTTCAGGTGCCGTTGTGGTGATCGTTGCCGTCGTTTGATCTGTGCTCTCTTTCGGGGTTTGCGTGCAAGCCGCCAGGACGAATAACAACAATAGAACTGGGAGAATCGTGCGAACCTTCATCCTCATCCCTCCGATCCGCTTCTCGTGGCTGCCAGAACGACCCAATGGGGACCGTGCTTGCTTGTGAGATGGGTCCATTTTTCACCGGACAGTGCATGCTCCAAGGCGATCGCTGCGGAATCCGGAACTTCTTTTTCATCCAATGTTTGTAATATCGCCAGCCGTCCGCCCGGCTTGAGCCATCCCGCCAGCCGAGTCAACGCGGCGGCAGGATCTTCCAGAAGGTGTAATACCCGACAACACAGGATCGCATCAAACGGTCCGTCACCTCCATCATAGTCGCAGAGGGAGGTACATACCAGCCGCAGCCTGGGATCCCGGAACCGACGTGCTGTAACGGCAAGCATGCGCAATGCTGGATCGAGACCCACTACCCGGCCGTCCGTCCCTTCGCTATGCGGGTTGCCGAGCCGGTTCAGTAACGGAGCCAGCATCGTTCCCGTACCACAGCCGACATCCAATACATGACTCTCTCCGGACAGGTGAAGCGCATCCATAGTCACAGCCACCGCCACAGGATCGACCGCGGCGAGGCGCTGCCAACTCTCGGCAATCTGATTAAAATAGGAAATGCTGTCTTTACCGGAGGTCATAGACCGTCGCGTTGTCTTTGCTCGGGAACCGTGCGAGCACGGGGAAATTGGCCATAAAAAAGGCGTTGTTGTAGCCGTTGTCCTTGTCCTTGCGCATAGTATCGGTCACCAGCAGGTAGGAAATCCCCTCTTCCAGACAGAGCGCCCGGAACTGGTTGTAGTCGTTGTCGCACCCGTCCAGCAGTTTGCGGTATTGCTTGTCGCGCGCCGCGGTGTCATGGCCCGCGGACCAGGCGTAATACGCGTGTCCGTAATAGGCCATGCGCCCACTGTAGAAGAACTCGTCAAATGCGAGGGGTTCAGTGAGAAACACCTCGTCCGGGCGGGTGTTTTCGCGCACCCATGTGACGAGGGGAGAGTTCAGGTCCATTGTGACCGTGTTGCGGTTGACCCGCGCGTAGACCCACAGGTCCGCGATCCCGGTTGCGATCAGAAGGAACGCCAGCAGCACCACTGCGCCGCGCCGTATCACGATCACAGCCGAACGGATCCGGGATTTGTGCTCGAGTGCGATCCGGCCGATCCGGGTGGCCTCCAGCCGGGCACGGAGCGCGGGCATGCCCCACAGGGTGGGGGTCCCCGCGGTGCGGCCCTCTTCGAGATCGACCCGGCGGGCGCGCTGCAGGTTGCGCGGTTTTTCCCAGATCCGTGCGACCAGGTCCACGATCAGGATGTTGGACAGTGCGGCGGAGAGGATCAGGTATTTGTGGTTGACCGTGACATCGGGGGTGAGGGAGACGAAAAAGGCAAACCCAAAGGGCACCAGAAACGCCGCCGCCGCGACGGTCCGGAACCGCCCGGGCTGGAGCCACGGGAGAACCAGCATCAGCAGGAATGCGGCACCGTAGAGCTCAATACAGTATCCCAGCACACCCCACAGGGTGGGCGGATCCGCGAGGAATCCGAACTGCCAGGAGAACGAGGCGACCTCGCTCACCCCACCCGCAAAAAAGCGGGCCTGCAGGGCGGCGGACCCGATCCCGGCGGCCGCCACCAGCAGATGGGCCAGCCGCCCGGTGGAAAACAACGCAAGAACCGCCAGAATCAGCAGAAAGGTGATCAGTACAGAGCCGTGGAGATAGGGCATCGCGACTACGATCAGCAGCGCGGCGCCGAGCATCCTGGCGGAGGGGGGCAGCCAGGCGTCGGTCCGCAGGAGGCGTGGCATCCGTCCG
>JAAYKS010000390.1 GCA_012522285.1 Clostridiaceae bacterium
GAACTGGACACCACCGATCCCAAGATGTCGGTCCGGATCGGACGCGACACCCCGGATTCTTATCTGGAAAGAATCGCCCGGATCCTCCGGCAGGGCAAGACCGCGTTTGTACTGGCCAATGACGACGTGACGATTCCCGCGCTGGTTAAGTACGGCAAAACCCTCGAGGAGGCACGGAGCCACCTGCTGATCGGGTGCTATGAGCCTACGGTCGAGGGGCGTGAGATCGCTTGCAACATGAGTCTTCGGATCAACCTGGCCAAGGCGGTGGAACTCGCGCTGCACAACGGAATCGATCCGGCGTCCGGACGGGTGCTGGGGCCGCGGTCCGGAGATGCCGCAGAGATGCCGGACTATGAGACATTTGAAGAGGCGGTACTCTCCCAGATCGACGCCCAGGTGGACCGCGCCACCGCGTATGTCCGGTCGTTCGAGCCATACTGGCCTTCGATCAATCCCTCTCCGGTGCTGGCCGGGACGTTCCCCGACTGCCTGGCTTCGGGGCGGGACATCGGACAGGCCGGCCCCAAATACAACAACACCGGCTGTATGGGCGCGGGCCTCGCGAATGTCGCGGACTCGCTCCTGGCGGTCCGTACGCTGGTCTATGAGGAGCGTCGGCTTTCGATGGATTCCCTGATCGCGGTGCTCGACGCGGATTTTGACGGGGCGGATGACCTGCATCGCCGGATCCTCCACCGGATCCCCAAATGGGGAAACGATCATGCCGATGTGGACGGGATCGCCCGACGGGTTGCGGAGCGGTACACCGAGCGGGTCAACCGGACGCCCAACACCCGGAGCGGCTGGTTTCGGGCCTCGATGTTCACGCTGGACTACCGGTATAAATTCGGCAAGCGCATGGGTGCTACGCCGGACGGCCGCCGACGGGGCGCATACCTCGCGGGCGGGGTGGGCGCGATGACCGGCCGGGACATCAACGGGCTGACCGCACAGATCCTTTCGGTCACCAAGCTGGACTTTACGGACATCCCCAACGGGTCCGTCCTCGACATCTATCTCCATCCCTCCGCTGTGCAGGGTGAAGACGGGATCGCGGCGCTCGTTGCGCTGATCCGGACCTATTTCGCCCGGGGCGGCTTCGGCATCCAGTTCAACGTATTCGACTCCAAAACGCTGCAGGATGCACGTGTCCATCCGGAAAAATACACAACACTGCAGGTGCGTGTCTGCGGCTGGAATGTGTACTTCACCTCGATGTCTCCGTATGAGCAGGAGCAGTACATCGAGGCGAACAAGCATTTGCTGTGAGCGGCGCAGCGTTGCCGTCCATCACCGGGCGGGTCTACGACATTAAACGCTTCGCGGTGCACGACGGCCCCGGCATCCGCACGGTGGTGTTCCTTAAAGGATGTCCGCTTCGCTGCGCGTGGTGCCACAATCCGGAGGGCATGTCGGCTGTACCGGAACTGTCTTTTACGATGCAGAAATGCGTCGGCTGCGGTGACTGCGTCCGGGCCTGCCCGAACGGGGTACACGCGCTCCCGGAAGTGGGTGTCCATACCATCGACCGGACGCGGTGCACGTTATGCGGGGCCTGTGTCGAAGCTTGTATCCCCGGAGCGCTCCGGATCTACGGCCGCGAGGTGACTGTGGAAGAACTCCTCGAAGAAGTGCTCGCGGATCGCCCGTTTTACGAACAGTCGGGCGGCGGGGTTACGCTGTCGGGCGGGGAGCCGCTGTCGCAGCCCGCGTTCGCCGCGGCATTTCTGCACGCCTGTAAAACCGCGGGTCTGCACACCGCGCTCGACACGTCCGGCGCGGTTCCCTGGAGCGCGTTCGCAGCCGTACTGCCCGATACCGACCTGGTACTGTATGACGTCAAACACATCGACAGGGAAGCCCACCGGACCTGGACCGGGCTGGACAATGTCCGGATCCTCGACAATCTCCAGCGGCTCGGCCGCGCGGGCATTCCGGTAGAGGTGCGGATTCCCTGTCTGCCCGGCGTCAACGACGGACTCGTGCTGGAGCGCATCGCGGCATTCCTGCGGGAAATCCCTTCGCTGACGGAGGTCCGGTTGCTGCCCTACCACGATTTTGCCCGGTCCAAATATACGGCAATCGGTCTTCCGGACACGATGCCGCAGGTGGAAAAACCGGGGCCGGAGGCCATGGCCGTACTGCGCGCGGTGATGGTGCGACACGGGTTGCGGGTGGCGGAGTAACGAGATAAGAATCAATTCGACACGAAGGTGTCCCACTCTGTCAGTTCCAGATCAAGAACCGACCAGTGTTCCCAGTCCGC
>JAAYKS010000391.1 GCA_012522285.1 Clostridiaceae bacterium
AGCTTACAGTGTGTACTCCATCTACAGGGATGTCGAAGCCTACAACAATCGTTCCAACCACCGCCACTCGTCTTTGGCGTTCGTGGATCAGACGATGCGGGGGTTCAGCATCATCGCCAGCTCACTGGACACGGTCGGAGTGAAGACTGCCAAGCCGCTGTCCATCGGGGGCGGCATTGTCAAGGAAGTCGTCGGAGGCGAATCCTTCGCTGGCTGGGCAAACCAGCAGGATAATTTCATCCTCTATGGGCTCGACACCACGACCGATTGGGTCAACAATCTCGCCTATGAGGCTTTCCTGCGATACTGGTTCGGGATTTACAACGATACCCCGAACGCCAACCTGCACGGACGACCGCCCTACGGAGTCGGGGTGTATAAACCCAACATCTACCTCTATCCGGACAATAATATGGATGTTTCAGTTTCGTTCCGCCTACCTGCGCTACTGACCGCGACCATCCCGGACTACACCGGAATCTGGGAGATGGAAGCCTCTCCGGACGGGAATCTGACGGACGCGGACGGACGAACCTACAGCTACCTGTTCTATGAGTCGGAGACCGACCCGGCGCTGTTTACCTATGACCGTGCCTGGCTGGTTCCGGCTGACAATCGGGAACGTGTTTTCCGGGAAGTCCTGGCCGCTTATGGTTTCAACGACACCGAAATCGCGGACTTTGTCGCATTCTGGTCCGAGCGGCTCGAGACGGGCACCGACTATCTGATGTATCCGCAGACCACCGGGCAGGTGGACGCCGCCATGCCGGTCACCGTATCTCCCGCACCGATGAGTCGGTTCCGGCTGTGGTTCGCGTTCGAGCCCTACGCGGGAGAAGCGCTTCCGGACGAGCCTGCCCCCGTCGCCATGGATCGAGACGGGTACACAATGGTGGAGTGGGGAGGGTTTCTCTTCGACTGACGGAAGGCATACGGGCGGATGACGTTTATTTTTTCATCGTTTCGGCATATCCCGCAGATAGAATTGGAGCGTGTGGCCTCATGCCACACGCTCCTTTGAATGCCCTTCTGGGGCTTGGTTCCGACTCGGACGCTGTTCCGGTTGCCGATCTAGTGGTGTCTGTCCTGCTCCCGCTTTGAGTAGGTGGCCGTCGTCTGTGAGGACGACCGGTCGGTCACCATGCGGACCAGCCTTACTGCAATCCAGAAAAACAACGCGTATACCACCATCGCGATCAAAGTGGTCACTTCGATGACCGAACCTTCGACCTCAGGTGTTCCGACCAGCAGCCTGAAGGGCGCTACCAACCATCCGGTTGCGCCATAGATAAATTTGGAGAATCCGGCGTCCGGATTTGCTCCGATGACTTTGAGCAGGAACCGCAGTCCCAGGAATATTTCCACGATGCCCAAGATCGTCCAAAAGAACCTGCTGTATTTGTACGTGCGTACGCGCTGTTCCCCTGCGACGTCGCGGGAGATCTGTTCGGTGGATTCATAGCCTTGTTTTTGTGTGACTACCGTATCGGTACGGAGGTCAACGGCTTCTTCATTGGGCCGGTTGTTGTCACTCATGATCTTTCCCCTCTTCTTTTTCTTTTGCCCGTCCATGCAACCATTCCTTGATATCCAGCTCTGCCTGGGCTTTGCCATATCCGTAACGCTGTTGCAGGGCTCCGGTCAATTCTTCGATTCTTCCGCTCATGCGGGCCAGATCGTCATCGGTGAGCTTCCCCCACTTCTGTCGCGCCTGCCCTTTGAGTTCATGCCATTTCCCACGTAAGACTTGATTCGTCGCATCCATGGTGGTCCCCCCTCATTTCTGGTGATGTCACAACTTTCCGCCGTGGCGGATGAGCCGCACGATCAGCAACAGGATGACGGCACCTCCGAGTGTCACCAGAACGGTCGGGACCGTGATCGCATCGTTGATCGTTCCGACATGGAAAATCGGGGTCAACAGAAACCCGGCCAGAAATGCGCCGGCGATGGCAACGATGATGTTGATCAAAAGCCCTTTGCGATCGTGCATGATGGAGGTCGCGATCCATCCGATCACAGCGGCAATCACGAGATAGATCAAAATGTTCATGTGACGCCTCCTCACTTATGCAGCCATGATCATGCTGCTGATCCAACAGTAACACGCAGAAAAGAGAACGACGATCAGCAGGTGCCTGATGTGTGTGTAGTCGGACCTCCCGGGTCCTGTCGGTGATTGTCCTACACAAGTTCGGGCGGAGCCGGAATCCCGCCGCGCTGGCAGGCAGGGCTATAATGGAAGTGTATCCGTTACCGGTCCGACCGGTTATAGAGCGGTTTCTCCCTCAAGAAAGGCCAGGCTCACCATGTCGCTCCCGCCCAACCCTCTATACGCCAATGAAGTTCGTATGTTCCAGGCGCGGTTGCTCGCCTCCTATCGGCAAGCCGTAGCGGCGGTGGATCTCGACGGGCGGATCGTGTTCTGGAACCTGCACGCCGAAAAACTTTTCGGATGGAAGGCATCGGAAGCACTGGGTGCTGCCGCTACCGACTTGTTTGCCACGCCTTCCCTGATGGACACGATCCAGAGCAATCTCACTCTCTTTGGCAACGGCGAAACCTGGCTTGGGGATTTGCCCCTGCGGCAACGGGGCGGCATGGTCGCCGGGATTCGGCTGAGCCTCTCGATGGTGGAGACAGGCCAGCGGACCATCATCGGCATCACCTGCGTTTCCTCCCGCTTTGGAGAGCACAACCAACTAGTCGAGGCCAACCGCCTGCTGGCGGAGGCGAGCGCCTTGCTGGCAGAGGCGGTGGACATCGAAACACCGCTGACCACGCTTGCACAGCTTGCGATTCCGCAGCTGGCCGATTGGTGCGCAGTGCACCTGCTGCAACCGGACGGATCCGTGTTGCAGGTCGCTTTGGCCCCCGCCGACATCGCACGGGAAAAGCCGGCTGGAGAGTGGTTGCTCCACCAACTGCCCCTGGACGACGTCGACGGACTGCCCGCGGTATTGCGGAGGGGTGCCCCCAAGCTGGTCAATCACATCGACCAGCATTCGCGGGCGGCGGCCGGAGAGATCCGCTCCTATATGATCGTCCCGCTGATCACCCCGCCAAAAACCCTCGGTGCGATCACCTTCATCGCCGTGGAGTCCGACCGGCAATTCGACGAGAACGCGCTGGCACTGGCGGAAAACCTGGTCAGTCACATCTCCATCTATCTCGAAAAGGCAAATCTGTACCGCGAAAGCCAACGGCTCAATGCGGTGCTCGAACAGCGGGTCGACGAACGGACGGCCGAACTCCTCTCGACGGTCGAGCGGCTCCAGGAGTCCGAAGCCATGATCAAAACGCAGTTTCGGATCGGAAGCCAGCTCAACTCGACATTGGACCTGAATGCGATTCTGGATATGCTGGCGATGGAAGCCATCGCGCTCGTCAACGGGGAGAGCGGGTTCGCCGGTCTGCGTACGGAGGCCGGGATGACCGTGGAGAAATACTTCACGGCGGGAAAAGCCATTCCCTTCAGACATGTCTGGCCCGCCGGCCAGGGCGTGCCGGGGTGGGTGCTGGAGCACCGGATCCCCTATGGCACCGCCGACGCGGGCTCCGATCCGCGGATCGATCACAGTCTTCGCATCAATGCCGGCATCCGTACGGATATCTGCACCCCGATCATCGACTCGGCCGGAGAGGTACTGGGCTTTTTCGACATCCGGAACAAGCAGGGTGCCGAGGGATTCTCGATCCGGGACCAGGAGATGCTCCTGGCACTCGCGCCTGCCGCCTCCATCGCCATCCAGAAAGCACTGTCCTATCGGAAACGGCAGGAAACGGTTGCCAGGCTGGAAGAATCGGAACGGCGGCTGCAAGCACTGGCGGCCAATCTGGAACTGGCACGCGAGGAGGAGCGCACTCAGATCGCACGCGAGCTCCATGACCAGCTCGGGCAGGCTTTGACCGCCATGAAATTCGATTTGGCCTGGCTGTCGGACCGGTTGGGCAAAAAAACAAGGTTCTCGCCAGTAAAACGATTTCGCTTACAGAACGGATGGATGCCATGATCAAGGCCATCCGGCGCATCGCGACCGAATTGCGGCCAGGCATGCTGGACGATCTCGGTCTGGGAGCCTCCATCGAGTGGCAGGCCAAGGACTTCGAAAAGCGGACCGGCATCCATGTCGGCTGCAAGGTCAGCGGCGACCCCCTCGCCTTGCCGCGCGCGCAATCTCTGGCGATGTTCCGGATCCTGCAGGAGTCACTGACCAATGTCGCACGGCATGCCAACGCCCGTCGTGTTAAAGTGTCCCTGACCGTCACAGCCGACGAAGCCACGCTCCAGATCCACGACGACGGGCGGGGCATCCAGGCGAACGAGACTGCCGGACTTCACTCTTTGGGCTTGCTTGGGATGCGGGAACGCGCAACCCGTCTGGGAGGCTCATTTGATATCAGGGGGATGCCGGGCGACGGAACCACCGTCACCGTTTCGATCCCCGTTTTGCAGCCGGATGAAGATTCCGGACAGGAGGAGTTGCATGCTGAAAATTCTGCTGGCCGATGATCACGCCGTCGTCCGCATGGGGGTCCGTCAGATCCTCGCTGCGGCATTTGCTTCGGCTGATTTTGGGGAGGTCGGCGATCTGCACGAGCTGTTGCTGTTGGTCGGGAAACAGCGCTGGGATATTGTCGTACTGGATTTGTCCATGCCCGGCGGCAGCGGTCTTGAGGCTCTCAAGCAAATCAAGATCAACCATCCGGATCTGCCTGTGTTGATTCTCAGCACCTTTCCGGCCGATCAATATGGCGTACGGACCATCAAGGCCGGCGCTTCCGGCTACCTGAACAAGGAAAGTGCGCCGGAAGAGCTCGTCCAGGCCGTCCACAAAGCATTACAGGGCGGTGTGTACATCAGTGCTTCTGTCGCCGACGAGTTGGTGATGCATACCCGGCGCGACGACGATCTGCTGCCACACAAACGATTGTCGGATCGCGAGTACCAGGTTCTCTGTATGATCGCTTCCGGCAAAGGAGTCAAAGAAATATCGCTCGAGATGTCGCTGAGCGCAAAAACCGTCAGTACATACCGCACGAGGCTGATGGAAAAAATGGGCATGGGAAACAACGCACAACTCACACACTATGCCATCGAGAACGAGCTGGTCTGACAAGGCTTATCCGCCAGGCGAAAGCTCAGATCCCGTCTCTTTGTTTGCGCAGATAGACCACGCTGTCGTCGATCCGCTTTCTCGCGGCCGCCTCCCGCTCTGAGGCGGAGAGGTCTCCCAGCGCGGGGGCCGACGTGGAAGACTCCACGATGAGATGCAGCCCTCTGCGGCGCGGGCTAAACTTCGCAAAGAGCTGGAGTGCGCGCGGGAAGTCGATGATCCCCTCCCCGACAGCAACACTGGTGGGCATAAAGGGAATCCGCCCCGGCAGGATCTCCTGCACGACCGCGTAATCTTTCATGTGCGTAGTCAGGGTATAGGGCGCGAGCGCCGCGATGTCGTCGTCCGGGTTGGAATAGACACAGACCCCGTTTGCGGTGTCCATCGCGCACCCCACGAACGGATAGTCGATGGCCTCGAGCAGTTCCGCCTGCTCCTTGCCGGTGAAATCGATGTGATTCTCGACGGCCAGATAGACCTCCTCGTCCTCGAGGATCTCCGCGCAGGTCCGCATGGCCGCCACATAGCTCTCTTTTTGGGCCTGGGCCGCGGACCGGGGTTTCAAAAACCGGCTGGACTCGATCTTGAGCCCGCCATAGCCGGTGCGCAGCATATCCATGCCGAGTTCTTTGACGATCCGGCAGCGACGGCGCAATTCGGCCGCGATAGCGCCGCCTTCGGGTCCGTTGACGGCAAAGACCGGCAGCATCACATGGATGTCGTACTCCACCCCGTATTGTTCCATCCATCCGCGGTAGCGAGCGACGTGATCCGGGCTGTGCGCGTCAAACGGATATCTGACCTGCATGCAGTCACATCCGATGTCCGCTCCGTGCCGGAGGGCGTATGCCGTCCGCTCCTCTTCGGGCACCTCCGGCGGCACCGGATAGTTGGAATCCATAAAGCCGATGCGCATGGTTCGTATGATCGACTGGTAACCCATGTGATTCTCCTCCAGGCGGTAGATTCGACGGTCTTTTCTTTGATCATACCGCTCTCCCGGGTGGATTCAAATAAAACGGGTAGCCAAAAGCCACCCGTTTACGGTCCTGTTTCTGTCGTTTCGCTTCGCTGGTTCGATTACCCCTGGATGTTGGATTTGTCCCGTTCCCGGTCGGTGGATGCGTGTTTTACGGGGTTGCGGGCGGCTTTGCGGTCCTGGATCAGCTTCACCACAAACACAATGGCTGCAAACACCAGGGCGTAGAAGACGATGGAGATCAGCGTCGTCCACTCGAGCACCGCTCCGTCCGCCGTCGGCAGCGGGATGATCGCCTTGACCGGTGTGATCAGCATCCCGGAAAACCCGTAGATAACATCGACAAATTCAATTTTGGGGTCTATGTTGATCCACTTGAAGATCAAGCGCAGGATCAGCAGAACCTCCACAATCCCAAGCAATACCCAAGGTGCTACGCTGATGCGAAACTCACTCTTTTTCTTTACATTGATTTCAGATGTCGGTATGTCGCTCATATGCAAGCTCCCGTCTAGTCCTCGTGTCGTTTTCGCGACACGTGCCGCACCCGGTACCACCCGTGAAAATCGATTTGCAAAATATACGGGGGATCCGGCCGGTCGATTGGTCGACTCTTACAGTCGAGGCCTTCATCGGTGGGGATAGCCGCATCCTGTTACTCCATTGTACTCCTCTTCGCCCAATGCTGCCCAATACACCGGGTTCCACCGGCAGACCCCCGCCGCCGCGACAACCCTGGAATGCGTCCATTTGTGTGCGCGAAATGACTCGCATCACTCCCCTTCCACACAAACACCCCTTCTATAATGTCCTCATGGAAACCACACGCGTTCGTTTTGTCTTCACCGATCTGCTGCGAACGGTCGCGCCCGCGCTGGACGCCGGCGCGAAGCCGCAGCCCTATGTATCCGTTCACCACTCCCTGCGCGTCGCGTATATCGCACTGCGGGTGGCCCGGCTGGTTTTCCTGCCCGAGCGGGAGTCGGCGGATCTGGTCACACTCGCGTTGTTGCGCGACATCGGGGTCACCCCCGACGCCCCTTACAACACTCCTGCACACTGTCGTCAGGGCGAAAGAGCCTTGCGCACGCTTGCGTGCCCCGCTTTTCCGGCGGATGTCCTGCGTTGCCATCACGAAAACTACGATGGAACCGGCTTGCTGGGGCTGTACGGCCAGCACATCCCGCTGCCCGCACAGATTCTCCGTCTGGCGGATGTCGTGTCGACGCGGTTCAACATGGCGGAGGCATACCGCAATGCCGGTCTGCGCCACCGGATCGCCGACGATGTCCGGGACCGCAACGGGACCGTATACTCACCCGAAACCGC